>CAJXAU010000029.1 GCA_913050205.1 uncultured Verrucomicrobiota bacterium | reverse complement strand
TACCTCTGCAACTTCTCCGTGTTCCAGTCACTGATCGATCACTGGGCGTTGAAACAACTGTTTCCCATCATGCCACTGCAGGCGTTGGATCGTGCCCCAAACCGCGAGGCGCGGTTGGTGGACATCACCTGCGACTCTGATGGGCAGGTTGATCATTTCATCGATCCGGAGGCCCAACGCGATACCCTTCCGTTGCACCTGCTGAACACGAATGAGCCCGGCCCATATCACCTCGGGTTTTTCCTAATGGGCGCGTATCAGGACATCATGGGCGACATGCACAACCTGTTCGGCCGTGTGAATGAGGTGCACGTGTTTCTCGATCCCGACGAGGAAAGCGGCTACTACATTGAGGAGGTGATCAGGGGAACCTCGATCGCCGGCGTGCTGGACATGGTTCAATACGATGAAAAAGCCCTCGTGCGCAGCGTTAAAAAACAGATCGACAAAGCGATACACAGCGACCAACTCAAGCCGTCGGAAGGCATGCGCCTGCTCGACGAGTACACCCTTGGATTACAGGATCAGACCTACCTGAGCTTTTGACCGTGGACGCACCGGAGACGACACAACCCCCAGACCTTTTACCTTCGCTGGCCAAAGTGGTACGCGGTACATCGATCCTCTTTTGGGGGCTGCCGATCGCGCTGGTCGTTACCACCATGGCCATCATCTCAAACTGGACGTATGCCGCCTATCCGGTCGGCATGCTGCTTCCGCCCGTGTCGTTCGGCATGCTCTGGTACGGACTCCACATGCTCGGGCCGTTTCAACCGCAGGAACGGGTCTGGCAGAGTGCGCTTGGCCAAGCGAAGATTTGGGGACTCGTCAACCTTGGCCTGTCTCCGTTTCTGCACTGGCACCATCGGGCCCCGGACGAGCTCTACTTTGCCAATCTCGTGTGGTTGTTGGCTCTGGCCTTTGTTTTTTATCTCATGGCCCTTAACAAGGTACTCGCCCGCCTGGCTGCCATGTTGCCGGACGAGACGCTTCGGCTGGAATCGCAATTGTTTTCAAAAATGAATCGAGCCCTACTGGCGGTGATCCCAGTCGGTTTCGGGCTGATATTCCTGCTCTCGTTCATCAGCAATCCCCCGGTACTCATCCTGCAATTGTTGGATTTCGCACTGATAATGCGTCCGTGGCTGTTCGTGGCCTTCGTTCTCGTCCCCTTGTCGATGAGCATGTCGCTCCTCTGGAAAACAAAGGAAGCCATCCTCCTGAGCGTATTCACGGCTGAAAATGACCCTTGATGCGGGGCCTCCAGCCTGACCAGCTCATAGTAAGCGGCGGCTAAACTCAGCACTTGAACGAAAAAAAAGACGGCCCTACTGTGGCGGTCTCCGTATGAATTTTAAAAGTCTTATCCCGATAGTATTCGCGCTTGCTTCTACCAACCTCAATGCTGACGAGCCTCGTTGGTGGAAGGGGAACCTTCACACGCACTCGCTCTGGAGCGACGGGGATGATTACCCTGAGATGATCGCCGATTGGTATCGCAGCAATGGGTATCATTTCCTCGGCATCTCAGATCACAATATTTTAGCCGAAGGGCAGCGTTGGATTCACGTGGAGAAAAACGCAGGAGGCAGGGTGGCGTTTGAAAAATATCTGAAACGATTTGGAGACAAATGGGTGGAGCACAAGGTCGAAAAAAACATCCCTCAAGTTCGGCTCAAAACATTCAAGGAATATCAGTCCAAACTTAGTGTGCCGGGGAGCTTCCTTTTGATGCAGTCGGAAGAGATTACCGATCGCTTTCAGGGACTGCCCATCCATCTAAATGCGACCAACCTCAAGAACCACATCGCACCCCGAGGCGGGACCAGTCCGGCTGCCGTGCTGCAAAACAATGTCAACGCCGTGTTGGAGCAACGGAAGAAAACGGGGCAGCCGATGTTCCCGCATATCAACCATCCAAACTTCGGCTGGGCGCTGAAGCCGACCGACATGATCGAGCTAAAGGGTGAACGGTTTTTCGAAGTCTACAATGGCCATCCGGCAGTCAACAATCAGGGCGACAAGGATCACCTCAGCACAAGCCAGATGTGGGATATCATTAATGCCTATCGCACCGGTGTGTACAAACTGCCGCTGATGTTTGGCCTCGCCACGGACGATTCCCACAACTACCACCAACAAGCCGTGGGCAAGAGCAACACCGGGCGCGGTTGGGTGATGGTGCAGGCCAAGTCGCTCTCACCGGCAAACCTCATTGGCGCGATGGAGCAGGGCAATTTTTACTCCTCCAGCGGCGTGACGCTTTCCTCTATGCATAGCGACGGCAAATCGTTGAAGTTCAAAATAAAGCCAGAACCCGGTGTGACGTACACCACCACATTTATCGGCACACGTAAGAATTTCGAGAAAAGTCCCGACTTGGCCAAGCGCAACTCAACCAAGCCAAGCGACGCCGGTATCGGCGTGGTCCTTGGCCAAGCGCAGTCACTCGAACCCAACTACACATTCAAGGGTGACGAGCTATACGTCCGCGCCGAAATCGTGTCTTCCAAAAAGAAGGCCAACCCCTACGTCGCCGGCGAATTCGAGCGCGCCTGGCTTCAACCGGTTCGACCGCAAAAAAAATAACCTGATGAAGTTCACCAAACTGATTTTCTTCGCTGCGCTTGGCCTTGGAGCAGCGGACGCATTCGCTGCGGGAGACTCCCCAAAGGACTATCAATTAGAGGCCCAACGCCTGACGCAGGCGGCAACGAACAGCCTGTTTGGTTTCACTCGCCTCGCAACGATGTGTGACACGTTCGGCCCGCGGTTTACTGGCTCCAAAAATCTCGAAGATGCCATCGACTGGTGTCTTGCTGAGATGAAAAAGGACGGTTTCAAAAATGTCCGAGGTGAGGCGGTACGGGTTCCCCGCTGGGTACGTGGCAGAGAGTCTGTTGAGATGATCGCACCGCGTTATCGCAAGCTGCCGATGCTGGGGCTCGGCGGCAGCATCGGCACCCCGAAAGAAGGCATCACCGCAGAAGTGCTGGTTGTCAGTGGGTTTGATGACCTGAAGAAAAGAGCCGCCGAGGCAAAGGGCAAAATCGTCCTCTTCAACGTCCCATTTACCGAGTACCGGGAGACGGTCATTGTCCGCACGCAGGGAGCGATCCATGCGGCGAGGGCCGGCGCGGTGGCCAGCCTGATCCGTTCGGTGGGGCCATTCTCGATGCAGACCCCGCATACCGGCGGCATGTCGTACGCCAAAGGGGTTAAAAAAATCCCGCACGCCGCCCTTTCCCTTGAGGACGCCAATATGCTCACGCGAATGGCGGCCCGTGGTGAAAGGATTAAGGTACGGCTAATGATGGAGGCACACATGCTGCCCGATGGCGTCTCCCGAAATGTCATTGCTGAGATTCCCGGCCGGGAAAAACCGGAAGAGATCGTGATCGTCAGCGGCCACATCGACTCGTGGGACATTGGGCAGGGCGCGATGGACGACGGCGGCGGTTGTCTCGCCGCGTGGGAAGCTGCCAGATTGATGCTCAAGCTTGGCCTCAAACCAAGGCGCACCGTGCGCATCGTCCTTTGGACCAATGAGGAAAACGGCATTCAGGGTGCCCTGCAATACGCGCAGCGACACGAGAAGGCCTTGGCCAAACACACACTTGCAATCGAGTCGGACTCCGGCGTGTTCAAGCCCACCGGGTTCGGCTTCCTTGGTAGTGGACGTGGCATGGAGATTATTCAGGGCGTTGGCAAACTGCTCGACCCCATTGGCGCAGGCCGTATCGACAAGGGCTGCCGTGGTGCCGACGTCCTCAAGCTGGTCCGCGGTGGCGTGCCGGTGATGCATCTTGAAGTCGATCGGGAGAAATACTTTTGGTACCACCACACCGACGCTGACACGATTGATAAACTCGACGTAGGCGAGTTCAACCAGTGCGTTGCAGCCATGGCCGTTATGGCCTACGTCATAGCGGATCTGCCCGAGACGTTACCCCGCTGATTTCTCCAAAACCCATCTTCTTTTGCTTGGGCATTTTGAATATCCGTGCGTGCGGAGGCGTTCTTTTTGGGCTACTTTTCGCCGTCGCGATGGGCTCGAAACTGCATAGAATCACTTTTTTTGTTTTGGCGGGATACCTTGGCCAAGCGCTTGGCCAAGCGGAAGAATCCCAGCCAAGCGTCGTGCCGACTAGTCAGGCAGAGTTCAAGCGGGATATTTACCCGCTCATGAAGGACGTCTGTTTCGGCTGCCACGGCAACAAACGAGCCAAGGCGGAGCTAAACCTCGAGGCCTTCGGTGCCAACCCGGATTTCTTCAAGGATGGCAGGGTGTGGGAGCGCGTCTCCGAGATGCTGCGCCACCGCGAGATGCCGCCCGAAAACAAAAAGCAACCTACAGAGGATCAGCGGATTTTGCTGACCGAGTTCATCGACACGGAGTTGGCCAAGTTCGACTGCTCCAACCCTGATGTGCCGGTGAATCCCGGGCGCGTCACCCTGCGTCGACTCAATCGCAACGAGTACAACAACACCATCCGCGATCTGTTCGGCGTGGACTATCAGCCGGCTGCAGATTTCCCCAACGACGAGGTCGGCTACGGCTACGATAACATTGGCGACGTCCTCTCAATGTCGCCGATCCTGATGGAAAAATATTTGCGCGCCGCCGAGGAGATCACGGCGCAGGCAATCCGAACCGACATCCCACCTTATCCTCCCGAGGATGCCATCCGCACCAAGCGCTGGGGCACACGTAGTGACGATGGAGCGGTGCGTATCGAGAACGACAATCTCTGGGGACTGTTCCGCGAGGGCAGTATCGACATCCGTTACCCGTTCCGCACGGACGGCGAATACCTATTGCAGATTGACGCTTACGCCACCCTCGCCGGACCGGAGTTGCCCAAGCTGCAGGTGACGCTCGACGGCAAGCCGGTCAAGACGTTTGAGGTAAAGACCACCGAGGAAAAACGGCACAACTTCATCGTGAAACTAAAGCCGGGCAAGGGAAACCACCGCATCTCTATCGCGTATATGAACAACTACGTGAACAACGATTCACCTGACCCGGCGCTTCGTGGTGATCGCAACCTTTTTGTTCGCGGCACAAAGATGATCGGCCCTCTGGATGCGCCCCAGCCGAAGATTCCGGAATCCCACCGGCGCGTGATCGTCCGCCAACCGAATGTGACGGAGACACGCGATGTCGCGAGGGAATCGTTGACCCAGTTTGTTGAAAAGGCGTTTCGTCGGCCGGTATCGGAACAGGAGATTAATCGATTGCTTACCTTCGTTGATATGGCTTTGGCTGACGGCGGTTCGTTTGAGCAAGGCATGCAGCTGGCCGTGCAGGCGGTCCTCGTTTCTCCCCACTTTTTATTCCGCTGGGAACTGGACACGCGGCCAAGCGGCGACGAGCCAATCCGTGAATTGACCGACTGGGAGCTGGCTTCACGACTCTCCTACTTCATCTGGAGCAGCATGCCGGACGACGAACTTCGCCGCTTGGCCAAGCGCGGAGAACTCTCAAAGCCGGACGTGATGCAGGCGCAGATTCGCCGAATGATCGCCGATCCAAAATCGAATGCGCTAATTGAAAACTTCGCCGGACAATGGCTGCAGATTCGCAATCTCAACGGAGTCACACCGGACCCGGACAGCTTTCCCGCCTTTGACGACTCACTCCGTCAGGCGATGAAAAGGGAGACAGAAATGTTTTTCGGCGCGTTGATGCGTGAAGACCGGAGTGTGTTGGAATTGATTGATTCCGACTTCACCTTCCTCAACGAGCGCTTGGCCAAGCACTACGGGCTCGACGGAGTGAAGGGGAAGGAATTCCAGCGTGTGAGCTTGGCCAAGGGCAGCGGCCGCGGCGGCATCCTGACGCACGCCAGCATCCTGACCATCACCTCCAATCCCACCCGCACCTCTCCCGTGATGCGTGGCAAATGGATCCTCGAGCAAATCCTCGGCACACCGCCTCCGCCCCCGCCGCCGGACGTCGAGGAACTGGAGGAAAACGAAGAGGCGATCACCAGTGGTTCGCTGCGTGAGCGATTGGAGAAGCACCGCGAGAAAACAGAGTGCGCCACCTGCCACTCAAAGATGGACCCGCTTGGCTTTGCGCTGGAGAACTTCGACGGCATCGGCGCATGGCGCGATGTGGATGGAAAATTCCCGATTGATCCCTCCGGTGAACTACCCACTGGTGAGGCAATTAACGGCCCGGATGGGCTTAAAAAAGTGCTTAAATCTCGCGAAACTTTTATTCGCACGCTTAGCGAAAATTTGCTAACTTTCGCCCTTGGCCGCGGATTGGAGTATTTTGACAAGTGCGCGGTCGATGAAATCTGCAGACAATTGAAGGCGAGCGAATACCGATTCTCCGCGCTGATCGGAGGCGTGGTAAACAGCAAGCCTTTCCGGTTTAGTAACTTACAAAGAGAGGAAGATGAGTAAAAGTCACGTTCACAGGAGAGCTTTTTTGAAAGGACTTGGGGCGGCGGTTTCACTGCCGATGCTGGAGAGCATGTCCCCGGTAAAGGCGTTGGCCAGCGCCACAACGCAGCCGCCGGTTCGCATGGCATTCATGTTTGTGCCAAACGGCGTCCACCTGCAGGAATGGAGGCCAACGGCTACGGGTGCCCACTACGATTTACCGCGCATCCTCAAACCACTCTCGCCGGTTAAGCGCGACATCACTGTTCTCAGTGGATTAACTCAGGATAAGGGCCGGGCCAATGGCGACGGCGCTGGCGACCACGCCCGCTGTGCCGGTGTGTTTTTGACCGGTGTCCAGCCGCTGAAAAGTCAGGGCTCAGAAATTCGTGCCGGTGTTTCTGTGGATCAATTTGCCGCGAAGAAAATCGGGCACAAAACCCGCTTTGCCTCGCTGGAACTGGGGACAGAGCCGGGGAGGCAGTCCGGTAAATGCGACTCTGGCTACAGCTGTGCCTACTCCAACAATATTTCCTGGCGGGACGCCACCACACCGATGGCCAAGGAGACCAACCCGCGGCTGGTTTTCGAACGACTCTTTGGCAACGACTCAAAGGGGCAAAGAGATGAGAGTCTCGCCCGGCGCCAGCGTTACCGGAAAAGCATTTTGGATTTCGTGTTGGAGGATGCCAAGTCGCTCTCTGGAAAAGTAAGCGGTAATGACCGGATGAAGCTGGACGAGTACCTTACCGCGGTTCGAGAAATCGAGCAGCGCATCGAGCGTGCAGAGGGCGAAAGTGCCCTGCGCCCGAACGTCCTCGCCGGCCTCGAAAAACCGGAAGGTGTCCCGCGCAGCTACGAGGACCACATCCGCCTTATGGGCGACATGATGATCCTTGCGTTCCAGACGGACGTCACCCGCGTTTCCACCTTCATGCTGGCCAACGCCGGCTCGAATCGCAGCTACCGCCAGATCGGCGTGAATGAAGGGCACCACTCACTGTCGCATCACCAAAACGATCGTGTGAAACTCGACAAGATTTCCAAGATCAACACGTTTCACGTCCAGCAACTCTCGTACATCCTTCAGAAGATGAAATCCATTCCTGAAGGCGACGGCTCATTGCTCGACAACACCATGATCGTCTACGGCAGTGGTATCAGCGATGGCAACAAGCACAACAACGAAAACCTGCCCATCCTGTTGGCCGGTCGTGGGGGTGGGCTGGTCCGGCCCGGGCGCCACATCCAGTACTCGGGTGACACACCGTTGAACAACCTTTTCGTGACCATGCTCAACCAGATGGGCGCCACGACAGATACCTTCAACGACAGCACGGGCCACCTCCCGTTCCTGTCCTAAGCCGGTGCTTGCAGTATGAATTGACATCCCGCCAATGGCGGGATTTTTTTCGCGAATGAAGCTTTTCAACACCGTTTCTGTCCTGCTCCTCGGCGGCCTGTTGGCCGGTGCCGGGGAGGTTGAAGACTTGATCTCGGAACTTGGCAGCGGCGACAAGGTCAAGCGCCGGGAGGCGGCCCGCTCACTTGCCTTGCTTGGCCCGGACGCCAAGGCTGCTGTCCCCGCTCTCGTCAAGGGGCTCGACGATGATGAGGAACAGGTCTTTTTTTGGTCCGCCACGGCGCTCGCAAAAATCGGCCCGGCCGCACATGAGGCCACCCCGGAGCTCATCAAGCGCCTCAAGCGAAGCAGCCGACGTTACAAGGATCAAATCCATGTGCGCATCGTCCATGCGCTTACACAAATCGGAGCACAGGCCGTTCCCCAACTCACCGAGGCACTCGGTTCGGAGGACAGCTCCGTTCGCCTGGGCGCAGCCCGGGTGCTGGGCAACCTGGGCTCCTCCTCACGCGAGGCGGCTCCCCGTCTCTTCGGTTTGCTGGCGGATGACTCCGACAGCGTGCGCGCTGCGGCTGGCTCCGCGCTTGGCCGGATCGGCGAGACGGCCCATCCGCAAATCATGCAGGGCATTTCGGCAGAAAGTGCCACCGTTCGCACTGCCACTGCCAGAGCCATTGTTTGGGTTCAGGCGAACTCGCGCCCAGCGATGCACTTGGCCAAGCGCTTGGCCAACGAGCCGGACACCGGGGCAAAGGTTGCCGGATTAAATGCCTTGAACCGAATCGGCTTCGACGGTGAAAAAATACTCCCGTTGCTTCTGGCGGCGCTGGACTCGGAAGAGCCCGGACTGCAGCAGGAAGCCCTCAGTGGCATTCTCAGCCTGCGTCCTGACGGCCGGGCAGCCGTACCGCACCTCGTCAAGCGACTGTCAGCGGAAGATCCGGCCAAGCGCGAACAGGCCATCGACCTGCTGGGCCGCATGGGCAAAGACTCCGCCACGGCCGTACCCGGACTCATCGCTGCACTTGGCCAAGCGGAGACTGAGGAGAAACAGCGCATTCAAAATGCCCTGGTCGAAATGGGGCCCGTATCGATCCCTGCCGTTCTTGATTCAGTAAAGGACACGCCCTTGGCCAAGGTGTCCGGTGAAAACTGGCAGGCCGATTGCGTAGGCAGCATCGGCATTCAGGCGGTGCCCACCCTCACGCGTGCCTTGAAGCAACACCCCGGCAACGGAGCCGGTTTATTGTCTCTCATTGCCCTCCAAAAGATCGGAGACAAATCTCCCTCAACACGCCAGTCCATCCTTCCGCTGCTGGAACATGAGCAGGCGATTTTCCGCGGGGCGGCGCTCAGCGCTCTTGTCGCCTCGACCGCAAAACCTAACACACTGATGCCCCGCCTACAGGCGTCGATGGGAGACAGTAACTCCCTCGTTCGGCAGGCAGCGATGAACGCACTGGCCAGCCTCGGCTCCAGTGCCAAGGGCGCCACTACAGCATTGGTCAACAGCCTCGATGACAAGGATACAGCCGTGCGGCTGAGTGCCATCCGAGCGATTGGCAAACTGGAAAGTGACGACTCCGCACTGGCCGAACGACTCGTCAAATTCCTTGACGGTGCCAACGCAGAAACTCGACTCGCTGTGGTGGTTTCGCTTGGAGGCTTTCGTAAACTCCCCAACTCAGCGGTGACCAGCCTGGTGGACGTACTCGGTGTGGATGACGCGGAAACACAATCTGCTGTGTTTAGTGCGCTGGCCAAACTTGGATCCTCTGCCAAACCGGCGCTTCCTGCGTTGAATGAAGCGCTCAACCATCACGACGAATCCGTCCGCGCCTCGGCCTTAAACGCTCTGGCCAAGGTGCAAACTGACAAAGGCAAGCTGCTCAACGCGCTGCAGGCCAAGCTGGGAGACAAGGCGGCCGCAGTACGGCACACGGCCATTCGCGAGCTGGGCGAACTGGGCTCTGACGCCCGCCCTGCTGGCCCGGCATTATTCTCCCGGTTCGACACGAGCGACGACCGACAAGTCACGATGGAGGCGCTCCGGAAAATCCGCGTGCGCGATGTGCAGCTCTACATTTCCATCCTCCACAACGATGAGCCATTGGTGCGATTTTTCGCCTGCCAAGCACTGAGGCGTGCCGGGAAAAATGCAAAACCGGCCGAGGAGGAACTCCGCAAATTGCAAAAAGACAGCTACGACTTTGTCCGGCGCGAAGCCCGGCGAGCACTCGACGCGTTGCGTTGAGGGGCCGGGTAAAGGGTTTCCTTTGCAACACGAATCTGTAACCTGACCGGCTGCCCCGGCCGTCTGTATCCGGGCGCTTGGCCAAGGGCCAATAAATTTCAAAATGAGAGTGACTACCCAAATCCGATCAATCTTGACCGCTGGCTTTGCGATTGCGCTTGGCCAAGCGGCGTTTGCACAGCCGGCAGAACGGCCACCCCGCGGTGGGGAACGCCCCGACCGTGAGGCACTCCGGAAGCAAATCCTCGAACGGTTCGACAAAAACAAAGACGGCGAACTCGACGAGGAGGAACGCGAGGCCGCCCGCGATGCATTCCGCCGCGGGGAGCGTCCGGGCGAACAGCCTAAAGGAGAAAGGCGTCCATCCTCTCCACCCAGCCGGGGAAGCCGCAGCCGGGGCGGACGAGGAGGACGCGGTAGCCGAGGCCAGCGAATTCAGTTGCTCCCCCAGTTTGACAAGGACGGCGACGGCATCCTGAACAAGGCCGAGCGGGT
>CAJXAU010000028.1 GCA_913050205.1 uncultured Verrucomicrobiota bacterium | reverse complement strand
ATGGTCACTCGATCTATCTGCTTGCTGAAGGACGTCTCATCAACCTCGGTTGCGCCACCGGCCACCCGAGTTTTGTGATGTCCAACAGCTTCACCAACCAAACGATCGCCCAGATCGACATCCGCAATAATCCGGATCGAAAAGTGGGCGTATATCGCTTGGACAAACAACTGGACGAGGAAGTCGCCCGGCTGCACCTTGGCAAACTGGGAGCAAAGCTCACCAAGCTTTCCGAAGAACAGGCCGACTACATCGGCGTTCCTGTTGACGGCCCGTACAAGCCGGAGCATTACCGGTACTGAAACCGGTCGGGCAAAAATCGTTTCAAGCGGGGCCAAGCGCCCCGCTTTTTTTGTGCGCTTGGCCAAGCGCAGAAGATGGGATTAATTCGCCCCGGAATCAATCGACGCCGCCGACTGGGAAGACTCAATCTCGTCGTTGATCGTGGCCAACTCAAGGAAGAGTTTTTCGAGGTCGCGATAGTACACGTCGGTCTCGAGGGATTTTTTTAACGACCGCAGAGTCTCGATCTTTGCCTCGACTCTGGCTCGTTTTACCCGCAACGGCCCCGGGATTTCCTTTTCCGCATGAGGCACCACAGGGAAAACCAGTCTGGACAGCTTGCCATCCGCCGCACTGTTTCCCTTCGCCTTTTTCGCCAAACGCACGCCACGGAACCAGTCTGCGGGAGTGCCCCGGCCGTCGCCGTTGTCATCGATCAGAGCGTTTTCGGAAACCAAGCGGTCGTTCTCCCGATAGTATTCACCCACCCGGCGCGATGCGATGAGGAATGCCTCGAGCACCGAGACCGCACCATCCTTGTCGAGGTCTGCATCAGCTTGGCCAAGCGCAACCGCCATGTAGCCGCCAAACCGACAGAAGTTTTGTTCATAGCCGCTCTTGGTCGCCGTGGCGACAACGCGGTTCGGCCCGGATAATGCCTTGATGAACGGCGCGCTGCAGGAGCTGGTGTTGATGAAAACGAGCGGCCCCTCATGCGGCTTGAGCCAGTGCTGAAATTCCCTGTCCGATACATCGTTGCCGACGAGATTGAACTTGGCCTCCCTGCCATCAAACGTGCCGTGACCCACGAGTAGAATCCAGATTTCATCCCCCTTGGCCTCAGCCCAAAGCTTTAATTTGTTTTCGATGGTCTTGCGGGCACCGGTTTCCTCCGGCCCATTGGTGATGTGCACCAGTTCAGCCGCGTTCCCCTCGAACGCCTTGGCCAAGGTCTCCGCCCATTCACCAAACTGTTCGCCGTACTTCTCCTCACCGCCCGCGCCGGCCACGACCAACACGCGGCGCTGCTGGGTTGCATTAAACTCAGCCGCGCGCACGACAGGCTCGGCCATGCCGAGCAGCAAGATGGAAAACAGGATCAACCTCATGGCAGCCAATGCCTCCTCCGTAGCCACCACTCGGTGACCAACAGCAACAACGCAACGGCGAACATCCACGGCAGATGCCACAGCGGGGTCTGGAACGTGTCCATCACGGGCGACTGTTTTGAGGGTAACTCCTGCGCCCATTCCTTCAACTCACTCGCGTCGAGCACGCGGCCACCAGTGCGGGTGGCAATGTCCTTCATGAGCGCGATGTTGGGTTGCAACGAACTGAACTCGTCCGCGGCCGGATTACTGGCCCAGCCGGCCTCAACATCGCCGATGGTCTTACCGTTTTCATCGCGAACCACGGCGCGAGCCACGTACCCGCCCTCTTCGCGCGGGATGTAAAGAGACTCAAACGCACCGGTCTCTGTGCCTGCCGGATCGACAGAGAGATCAACCGCCTGCGATTCGTCGCCGTTTGGCAGGACGCTCAGCTCAACGTTTGCAAAGCCAAGCGGTTTAAACTCCTCGGTGCGGGCCTTTACGACTAACTTCCGACCCTGCCCAGCCGCCCCCGAGTCCGGCTTCGTGGTCAGTTCCACCCGGCTTCGCACATCCGTCACCAGCCAACGAACAATCTGACGCCAGGCACGGGGCAGATCATCATCCTTGCTTTTGCCTGCCATCTGCCAGCGCCACATGTCACCGATCAGCAGCGCTCCGGATTTGCCATGCCCGTAGCGTTGTACCACCAATGCCGGCAAGCGCTTGTTGCCATCGCCGATCACCGACGCCATCACGCTGGCTCCCGGTTTGATACGGTCCACCTGATTAAGCACCCGAAACTTGGGCATGTCCTCCAGCCGATCCTTTTCGTCCGCCTCGGTTTTGCGAAGGCGCACCCACTGGCTAAGCCAGCCGTCCCGCTCGAGACCAAACTCAAGGTTGTCGACCGGGGAAACATCACCGCGGCGTTGCAGGTAAACCGGCAGCAACTCTGCGATCGGGGTGTTTTCATAATTCCCCTGAGTGAACGATTCCTGACCACCCAGCATCATGAAGCCAGCGCCCCGCTCGGAAACCGCGCGACGGATCAATTCCCGCTGGTGCGGCATGAAAAACTCGGACTCAAGATCATCGAGAATAATCGCGTGATAGCCAAAAAGGTCACCGGCATTTTTTGGGAATCCATCCTTCAGTTCATCCTCCGACTTGACGTTGAGCCGCTTGAGGATCGGCTTGTCGTAGTTGCCTTGCTCCTCTTCATCGCCGCGAAATCCGCGAAACAACGGGTTGCCACTTTCGCCATCGCGCCCCTTGAAAACGAACTTGGGTTCGCGCTTGGCAATGCGAATGAGGCCGATCAAGTCCACCTGCGGATCGTCATCCAGCGCTCGTTTGAGAAACTTGTATTCCCAGTTCGGCCGGCCGGCCACATAGAGCACACGGAACGGCTCCTTTCGGCGCTCCACCGCAACGATCCGGCGATTGTTCGCGAGGGTTGCCTCTTTTTCGATCTCACCACTTTCTGGTTGGCCCGCTTGGCCAAGCTCAATGGTGTAAAAAGAAACTCCCAGCGACTCCGGCTTGACCTCGAACTTCACCTTCATCGCTTGGCCAGGCGCGGGGTGTTGCGTGTCCAGCACATTGCCCTCCGCGTCCAGCAAACGGGCGACGATTTTTTCCGCTGAAAAACCGGTTGAAGACAAGTGGCAATGAATTGTCACCGGGGCATCCTCGAAAGTCGAAGAGGTCACCTGCACTGAGGCGATGGAGATGTCCTTGATCGACGAACGTTTACCCATGACGACCGGGTAAACCGGCGGCAGTTGGCCAAGGCCGTCATCGAGGCTCTCAATGTCGGTGGCGTTGCCGTCGCTGAATAAAAGGATCCCGGCAAGCGGTCGCCCGTTAAACCGTTGGCCAAGGTTTCGGGTGGAACCAACCAGCGCCGAGGCACGTCCCTTGAAGTCCAGCGAGTCAAAGTCGCCGGTCGTTCGCAGTCGTGTGTCGAAGGAATAGCGGCGAACCTGAAAATTCTCGTCGAGCGCCTCCTGCCAATCGCCCGGCTGCGGCTTGAGAATTGCGGTGAGTTCCTCTGCGCGGGACGTGGCACTTCCTGCATCTCGAATCTCCATGCCCTGACTGTTATCCGCAAGTACGGCAACAAAGTTCGCTCCCGGTTTGGCCTTCTTGTCCACCCACTGAGGCTCGAGCAGACAGAAGCAAAGCAGCAGGACGCCGAGAGTTTTGAGCACAACACCGGTCAGTTTCAGGCGCATCGCCAACCGCGAACGGCTGTACCCCCAAAGCGACACAAGGATCACCAGCACCGCCACACAAGCGGCCACCGGAAACCAATCGCGGCTCAAAAAAACTATGGACTCGGCCCAGGACATTTATGCGCTAACCACGAACGCGAATTTTTATTCCGCGTTATCCTCCTTTTCTTTGCGGCCGCCAAGACGTTCGTAGTAGCGGCGAACAAGTTCGGAATACTCCTCGGGAACCGGATCGTGATCGACCGGCACCAGTTCCCGCTTGGGTTGGCGCAACGTCAATTCCTCCTCAAGTCGCTTGTTGATCTCGGTCAACGGTTTCAAAATCTGCATGTCCACCAAATCCCACTTGGGCGGTTTGCCGTTCTCCTTGTTTTCACGGCGGATGTCACGGGCGCGTTGGCGCACCTCGGATAATTCATTGCGCAATTCGGGAATCTCGATGACTTCCTCCACTTCACGCAATCGATCCTCCCACTCGCGGAAATCAAGACCGGTCAGCGGACCTTCGAGGTCCAGATTTTCCAAATCCCGGAACAGGTCAGAGCCGCCGGTGTTGCCACCGCCGTTATCGTCCCCGCCACGGCTGCGATTGTTCCGGCCATTTGGATTCGGCCGCTGCCCTTCCTGGCCCTGAGCGGTCTGGGGGTTTTGCTGATCGTTGGGTTGTTCATTCGGCTGGCCTTGACCCTGACCCGGGCGCGGCTGTCCGTTGGGTTGGCCCTCCTGCGGTTGGCCTTCGCGGGGCTGCTGCCCTTGGCCACCTTGCTGCTCTGGGTTGTTTTCCTGTTCCTCCGCTTGGCCACGTCCCTGACCCTCACGGGGTTCCTGTTGCTCGCTTGGCTGCCCCTGACCACCGTTACGTTGTTGGTCGTCCTGCGGTTCCTCCCCGTTGGGTCGTGCCTGACCCTGAGCGGGCTGACCTTCGCGGTTTTCTCCCTCCGCTTGGCCAGACGGGTTGGGCTCATCTCCCGGTTCACGGCCCGGCTCGTTCCCCTGTGGCTCGCCCTGGCGTTGCCGGTTGAGTGCGTTCTCCATCTCGCGCTCGACCTCATCGCGCAGGTCGTCGAGTTGATCTGCCGCGAAGCGCATGGCGTCCTCATCGTTGCCGATGATTTTCTCAGCCGCCTCTTCGACAGAGTCGCGCAGTTCGGAAATGTTTTCAGTCAATTCACGCTGAATGTCATTGGTTTCATCCGGCAGGTTGTTGCGCATCAACAGCGACAATTGGTCGAGTGACTGTTCCATGTTTTCCTGACGCGCGCGGCGGATGCCGTCCTCCAGTTCGTCGGACAACAGTTTTTCAGAGTCCTCGGCCTCGCGGGAAACTTGCTCCATTTCCTGCAATAACTCCTCGAGCTGATCCTTTTGTTGCTCGGCCAAGTCGAGCGCGTCCTTGAGATTACCCTCGTCGCTGAGTGAACGGAATGAATTCTGCCTGTCCTCCTCGATGGCCTTGTTCAATTCATTCTGGGTGGCATCGAGTTCGCGGGCGTCCTGCCGCATCTCGCGCATCGCCTCGGCAAACTCGTTGGCGGTCTGTTCCTTGTAATCCTCCTCGACCTCGTCGAGGTTGCGGCTCGCGCGGGAACCAGAGTTGGCCGCCTGCGACAGGTTTTGCTGCTCAAGATTACGGGCAGTTTCCTCCATCTGCTCGCGGGCCTGGTCAAGTTGCTGCTGTGCGTCAGCAAGTTCGTCGTCCTGATTCTGTTCCATCCGCTGCTGCACTTCGTCGAGGTTGTCAATCAGGTCCCGCTGTTCCTCCTGCAGACGCTTGAGTTCGCGCTCAATGCGCTCGCGCTCCGCCTCTTCCTCGGCGTCCAGCAGCGCGATCTGTAGTTCCTGCAGGCGTTCGTTTAGATCAGATTGACGGCGGGAAAGTTCCTTGAGTCGGTTAAGTGTCTGCAACTGCTCGGCACGTTCGCCCTGTTGTTGCGCCTGTTGTTGTTGCCGCTCTGCCTTGCTCTCCAACTCGTAGTTGTTCTCGGTGTCCTGCATGTTGAGCTCGTCAAGCTGGCGCTGGGAACGGTTGCTGTTGCCGCGTCCCTGTTGCTGTTGTTGCTGACGAGCCTGTTGGCGTGAAACCTGGAATTCGTTCTCGCGGAGTTTCTGCAGATGTTGCAGCGCGGTTTGTTCATTAAGAATCGCGTCGGACAATGCCCGGGCAATCTCTTCGCCCTCGGCGTCCAGTGCCTCGGATAAATCCTCGGCCGCGGCCTGCATGGCCTCGTTGGCCTGATACGCCTGCCCACCGGACTCGGTGTCCTGCAGGATCGATGATGCCTGTTCCAGCAGGTTCATCAACTCACCCTGTGAGTCGAGGACAGTCTGGATATCCTCCGCCAACGATTCGTCATCGGCCTTGCGCCGGCGCAGGTTCCACGTGGCACTGATGAGCTCCTTTTGGTTGTCGAGCAATCGGCTGATGGACTGTTGCTGTTCTCCGCCCTCGCCGCCTTCACCCTGCTGTTGTTGCTGGTCCCGCATGCCCTCGGTGGCGGATCGGTTCTGCCGAAAGATCTCATCGAACGGACGGACGGTGGCAAAAAACAGGTCGCTGAAATTGCGACGCAGTTCTCCACTTTGGTCACGGTCATCCGCCCAGAGGAAATAACTGACGACCTGCCCCACCTCGACGTCGAGTTCCTCCATCCGGATGACATGGGCCACGTCCAGGCGGTTGGTGACCGCACCGTCAGTCTCTAGAGCGATGTGGTGAGGTTGTTCACCGGCCAATTGAAACCCGATACCAACAGCCTCGATGCCGAAGTCGTCCCGGGCCTCGCCCTGCAGGCGCAGCTCCTCAATGGCTGTCACCTCAGTGTCGCCTGTAGGTGCCTTGAATTTCAGTGCGGGCGCCAGATTCTGAAGCACATTGAACACGTACTTGGATGGGAACTGATTCACCCGGCCATCCATGTCCTCGAGGTGCAGTTCGTAACGAAACTCCCCCGGTGCACTAAAATTCTGGGCAAACGAATAGTTCGAACTGTTTTCCTCGAGCGGATTGAGCACAATGTCTTCCCCCTCTCCATCACGTGCCTTGAGCACTGCCGACTTAAGCGGTTTGTTGAAATCAAAATCAAACGTCAACCCGGTGCCCTCAACCGCGGTCAGGCGACGGGTGTTTTTGATCGTCTTATCCTCGCGCCCGGTAAAGTCCGGGTAATCAAGTTTAGCCTCGGAATTTTTCAGGTCGGGGAACTCGAAGACCATCATCCGGTAAAACTCACTTTCGTCGCCATCGTACACGACGCTGTATAGGGCGTTCGACTGCACGTTGGCCAAGCGATAGCTGTAGGTGGGATCGTCGAGACTTTGTGCCATGGTCATCCAGCGCTTGGGCCGGCCCGGCTCCTGCACGACGAGTTGGACTTCGGATTTAAATTCGGGAAATTCCGCTGAGATGATCAGGCTTGTCCCTCGCTCCACGTCCACATTGCCCGGCTCCACGGTTACCTCTCCTCTGGCCAAGCCCAGCCCGCCAAGTCCGGTCGGCTTGCTGTCCCCGGACAACTGCCAAAACGCCAGCAGGAAAACTGTCAACGCCGCCCCGTGATACACATGCGTCAAGGCAAGGCGGCCATTGGACTGCATCTCCCAGCCCTGATCGCGGCTGGCCTGCAATGCCTCCGCCAGCACGCGCTGTTGCATAAAGTCCAACCGGTCGGGGTCGTTCTTTTCCAGTTGCTCAGAGGCGGTCTCCAACAGCTTGTTGAGCCCGGGATGATGCTGCTCGATCATCTTCACGATGTCACCCAGCGTCAGCCAGTCCACCATCCACACCTTGATCAACACCAGCGTGGCCAATGCCGCGGCCGCCAACCCAACCACTGGCCAGGCGAAGGCCGGCGCTTGGCCAAGCAGCAGCAACGCGATGACCGCCACCGCGCAAAGCGCCCAGCAAATGGCCAAGCCGGAGTAAAGTTTCTGCCGGCGATGTTGCTGCCGGTAAAACGTCAGGTGTTCCTGTAATGTTTTTGGTTCGTTCATGATGTCATGACCGGTTCGGCTGACCGACTCCCCAGGGCGGCCAGCGCGGTTTCGAGAGTGACAAACAAAAGCACAGCCGCCAAGGCCCATTGCCAGTACTCACGGCGGTTGGCCTCGGTCTTTTCTTCCGTGGCGGTATCGGCGGCAAGTTGCCCTGGCGAAGCCACCGCCTCGTCCATCGGCAGGCCGAGTTTTTGAAATTGATCCAGCGGGATCGGCTCAGTCCTGCTCTCGGCCGGCAGCAGGTTCACCGCAAACGTCTCCGACCAATCAGCCCCACTGGCGGTATACAAACCGGGGGCGGTCGGCAGGAAAATATCAGCCGTCTCCACCGTGGCATCGCCCTCGCCAGAAGGTTCAATTGTCACACTGCCGCTGACTTCGCCGTTGTTGAACCGGGTTACGTCAATACGATCGCTCACGAAAAACTGGTGCGACTGGGTCTTGGCCTCGAGTACCGGCTGCAGGATGGAATAAAGCAGCGGAATAAACTTGGTCGAGAGGGCGAGCTGGCTGTCAGACGGCCTCCAGCCGGCAGTCATCACCATGAGGCGACCTGCGTCACGCGGAACAAGCATCCACGCAGGCGGCCCGGTGTCAAACCGCGCCAGCACCTCGACGCCCTCGCTTGGCAGACTTTGCAATTCGCGGTAGTTCCAGAAATGCAGGTTGGTGAAGTCGCTATAACGTGAATCACGAAACACGGACAAAACCGGGTGATCGAGCTTCAGCGATTGCAGCAACCCGTAATCCTTCGACTTCACGTTCTGCACGATCAAATCCGGGGCATCGAGCCACAGCTTCAGGTTTGCGGTCTGTTTGGCTGAGTGAACGATCGCCACCGCGGTGGCGCCACCGCGAATCGCCTTGTCGAGCGCTCCGGCCAGACTCTCCGAGGCTTCGCCGTCCACCACATAAAGATCCGCCTCCGGCAGAGCGCTGGTCGCTTGCCCGCTGACGGCTTGTACGGCGAAATCCAGCGCACTGGTTTTCTGGAACGCGCTTTGCAGGTAAAACAGCGACCCCTCGGCATCATTAGGCTTGTCCTCACCGATATAAACAATGCGAACGGTCTGCTGACGTTCCTGCGCAAAGTGGAATGTGTTGTCGAACTCCGCCGCATCGCCGCGGATCGACAACTGCTGGATGTTTTTCTCCAGCCACTCGGACGGCATCTCGATCACCCGACTGCGTCCCGGCGGCACATGCACCTTTTGGCTCAACGGATCGTCCCCAGACTGTGCCACAAATTCGAACTCGTCCGTCGAGGCATTGGGCGAATTGCTTATCCGGAATGACGGCACCGACTCAGTCGCCGCCCAGAGCGTCCTCGCCGCGACCTGTTCCATACCGCAATTGCCCTGATCATCCTCACCGATTTGCTCGAGGGATACCTTGATGCCGGTCGGCCACTCGTAGCCCTGCACCTCCCCGAGCTGGGAGCCTTTTTGCAAATCACTGACCACGAGAATTTCGCGCTTGGCCAAGGGCTGTTCGTCCGGCTCGGCCTGTTTTTCCTGAATCGCCTCGCCTGCCATCACCAGCGCTTGGCCAAGATTGCTGCCCCCGAAGCCCGGCTTGGCCAAGCGCTCGAGTTGCTCCGTCACCTCGTTCATCGATGCACTGTCTTGCCACGTCTCGACGTCCACCAAAAGTTCCGTCACGTCGCCATAAGCATAGAGTGTGAAATGGTCGCCCGGCCCCAGTTGGCCAAGCGCCGTCTCCACCCGCGCCTTGGCCTTCTGCCAAAGGTCGCCTCGCTGCATGCTTGCGCTTTGATCAAGCAGCACTGTCAACCATTGGCGGTCGCGCTTGTCCGCCGCAGCGGGATCGTCCACCGTGACATACGGACGAGCAAAGACAAACGCCAGCAACAGCAACGCCAGACATCGCAGTAACAGCAGCAGCAGGTTTGTCGGGCGCCGCTTGCGGTCGACCGGCGGCTTGGTCTTATCGAGGAACATCAGGCTGCCAAACGCCTGCTTGTTCTTCGGGCGGTCGTGCAACAGGTGGAGGATGACCGGGATGGCCAACCCGAGCGCACCAATCAGGTATAGTGGCGTCAGGAAACTCATGCGGCACTCCTCCCCGGCGAACGCCGTTGACGCGTCACGGCACGCGCAGGCTGTTCCTGTAGGAATTTCAGTAGCACCAGTTCCATCGGCTCTGTCGTACTGACGCGAAAAGAGGTGATGCCCTGTGCGCTGAAGACGTCATCGAGCGCAGCGTTGTGTGCCTTGATTTTCTCGAGGTACGCCTCACGTGCCAAACCCGGGTCGAGGATCAGGTTCTGGCCGCTCTCCATGTCCTCGAATATGGCGGCATCCTCAAAACCAAAGTCCAGCTCACGCGGGTGCAGCACTTGAATGGCGCGCACATCGTGGCCGGCGGCAGTGAACAGGCTCAGGCTGCGATCCAATTCAGCTATCGGCGTGAGAAAGTCAGACACTAACACAATCATGCCCCGTTTACCCACGAGCGATGCCAGCTTGGCCAGTGCCTGGCACAGGTCGGTCGCCTGACCCGCCGGCTGCGTCTCAAGCCGGCCAAGTATGGTCTTGAGTTGATCCTGGCGGTAACGCGGTGGAATGAACTCCCGCACGTCGCGGTCGAACGTCGCCAGTCCGACGGCGTCACGCTGCTGAATCAAAAACCAAGCCAGCGACGCGGCAAACGTCCGGCCGTAGTCGCTCTTTTTTACTCCGGCATCGTCCCCGCCGAATTCCATCGACCGTGAAAAATCGACCATAAACGTGCAGCGCAGATTCGTTTCGTCCTCAAATTTTTTGATGAATTCGCGGTCGGTGCGGGCCATCACTTTCCAATCCAAAAAACGGACGTCATCGCCCTGCGAATATTGGCGGTACTCGGTGAACTCGGTGGAAAACCCGGTGCGCGGACTGCGGTGCAGGCCGCTCATAAAGCCCTCAACAACAGCGCGTGCCCGGAGCGAAAGGCTCTTGATTTCCATCAAGGCCTTCGGATCCAGAAAACGGTGTGTTGTCTGCAGGCGACTCACGG
>CAJXAU010000027.1 GCA_913050205.1 uncultured Verrucomicrobiota bacterium | reverse complement strand
GATGACTCCTCCGCCACCTCACTGATCTTTGCCGCCCAGACATCGTCCGGCAGCAACAGGCTTAGCGCGAGCAGGCCAAGCGCAATTGCCCAGCCCCGGCGCTTGGCCAAGAGTTGCCGACGGAACTGCATACTAATGGGCCCGCTGACGAACCGCTTCGGCCACCTCCGAGAGTATGGTCAGTCGGCCTCCGTAGGTTTTCTGCAGTAGTTCGTACGTAAAGACATCCTCCGTGTCGCCGTATGCCACCACGCGCATGTTCAGAAGCAGTAGCTGGTCGAAATAATTCCGTGCCGTTGGCAGATCGTGGTGCACAACCATTAGCGTCTTGCCCTTCTCGCGGAGCTCGTGGAGCAGTGCGATGATCGCCGTCTCAGTGGCGGCATCGACCCCGGCGAACGGTTCGTCCATGAAATAGACGTCACTCTCCTGCGCCAGCGCGCGGGCAAGAAAAACGCGCTGTTGCTGGCCTCCGCTGAGATTCGAGATCTGGCGGTTGGCGAACGGCAGCATCTTGACCTTGTCGAGACAGTCTCGCGCAATGTCGCGGTCCGTTTTCTTCGGGCGCTTGAACCAGCCGACATGGCCATAGCGACCCATCATCACCACGTCCATTACCGTCACCGGGAAGTCCCAATCAACAGACTCACGCTGGGGCACATAGCCAACGCGGCGCCGGTTTGCCTTGTAAGGTTTGCCGAAGATTTTCACCCACCCGCTGCTTGGAGGCACCAGCCCCATGATAGCCTTGATAAGGGTCGATTTGCCGGCACCATTCGGACCAACAATACCGACCAGTTTCCCTCGTGGTACCTGCAGGTCGATGCCCCACAGCACCGGTTTTTTGTGATAACCGGCTGTCAGGTCATGGACCTCCAGCGGAAGCGGCCCATTTTTTTCAGCGGAAGCGTCGCTCATTAAAAACTCAGGTTCACGCGGAGCCCGAGTACCACCGCGTCATTCAGTTCTCCGGTTGCGCCCGGATCCCGAACCCACTGCACGCTGGGCTGGATGGTGAAGTCATCGCTCATCACATATTCATAGGCGGCCTCAACCGCAGTCTCAGTCGTGCGTCCTGGGAGGTCGCCACTAATGGATGCGTGAGACAGACCAAGCGCAAACAAATCGATGTCGCGCCCGGGCAACAGGCCGATGTAGCTGGCACCAATCTGAAAGCTGTGCTCCACCTCGTTGCGATCCTCCGGTGCGAATCCGGCTCGGGCAAACAGCCCCAGCCCCTGGTCGCCGTACTCACGGTACACCATCTGTTCGACCGAAGCGTAGACCCCTTGCGTACCGTCATGCGCTGAGCCACCGGAAAAGTCGTCGAAATTGCCGCTGTGGTGCCACGTCCCGAGCTTGGCTATGCCGGGCAGATTGTTGTCATTCTCTGTGTTCCAGCGGTAGCCCACTTCAGCCATCACGATCGTCCCCTGCCCATTGCCCAACTCAAAGTGCAAGCCGTGACGGTTCACCGAGTCGTCGCCATCAGGCGAATCAAACGTGTCCCCATCAAAAACACCCAGCTGTGCGTAAAAGGTGTCAGTGGGCTCCCAAAGCAACCGTCCGCCCAGTGCGGGAATGTAAAACGCAGGCCCGGTATTGACCGTGTTCATGGAGATGAACTCAGGCCAACCGAAGGTCGCATTGAGAAATGCGCCAGCGGTGTCGAGCGTGGAAAATTCCTCATCCGCCAACAACAACCCGGCACGAACACTCAACGCCGGTGAGGTGAATGTTTTTTCCAGCCAAGATTCATACAGTCGTGTGCTGCCGTAACCCTCGATACTGCTGACGCCCATCATGTCGCCGACGCGGCTGCCGATTCCGGAGCCGTGCAGGTCCAAGCCGCTCACGCGAAGCATCATCCCTTCCCAGCCAAGCGCTTGGCCAAGGTCAGCATCCAATCCGATTGAAGTTAACCCGTTGTAGCCGGTTCCAGTGCGTTCGCCACCGGATACATTGCTCATCACTTCCCCGGAGTAATCCAAAAAAATGTCGAGACCTTTGTCATTACCCCAGGTGGTAAACTCCCCCCCATGCGCGCCTGCCAAAGGGAGTGCGAAGGCGGCTATTAAAATCGTTTTGTTTTTCATTTAGGTTGGCCGTGTTATTTCAATGCATCAACGATCGTGTTGATGTTGTGCTTCACCATGCCGACAAAGGTGCCGACGTCGTACTTCTCGCCGTTGCCCTCGTGCAACTCACCCGGTTTGCCGCAGGCATCGGAAAACAGCTCGCCGCCAATCTTCACGCCGGCATCCTTACTCACCCGCTCGATCGCCGCCGGGTTTACGCTACTCTCGACAAAGATGGCCTTGAGTTTTTTGCCCTTGATGAAGTCTACCGTCTTGGCGATGTCCGCCAGGCCAGCTTCGGTCACTGTTGACAAGCCCTGCACGGCGACCACCTGAAAACCGAACGCCTTTCCAAAATAGTTGAACGCGTCATGGCTGGTCACCAGCACGCGCTGGGCTTTGGGCACTGCCGAGATGCGCTTGAGTGCCCATTGGTGAACGTCCTTGTACGACTTCACCACCGCCGCACCGCGCTTCGCAAAATACTCCCTTCCGGCAGGGTCGCCGGCGCTGAGGCCCTCGACCACCGTGGAGATGCACTTACTCCACAATGTCGGATCACCCCAGACATGCGGATCCCAGTGACCCTCAAACTCCGGCGGCTCGAGTCGGTCCGACTCCGGGATGGATTCCGTGACGGCATAAACTTTTTTCCCGGATCGTGCCATGCGGAAAAACAGGTCGGCCATCCGCCCCTCAAGCATCAGCCCAGAGTAAAAGATAACCTTGGCCCGCTGCAGTTTCACGACGTCGCCCGAGGCCGGCTTGTACAGATGCGGATCCACTCCCGGCCCCATCAGACCGACCACCGACACGCGGTCGCCGCCGACCGACTTCACCATGTCAGTCACCATGGTCGAAGTGGTGACGACGTTCAACTTGGCTGCAGATGCCTGAGTCAAGGCAGCAGCTACCAGTCCAGTTGTTAGCGCTATTAAACGTTTCATAAAAAATAGTTTTAATTGAGGAAAAGACCTCAAAAAGCGGATTACCGCCAAAAGTTAGCCATGCCTATATTTCAATGACTGGTCGAGGTCAATATAAAAGTTAGTCTTGGCTAACTTTTTTTGATTAGCCCCGCGGCGCTTGGCCAAGCGCTTGGTTTAGGTGCGCTTCAGCTCTGAACACTCGATGACACGCACAGGTGGTCAGGATTGACTTTTGTGTGTGATTCCAGTAGCCAAGGCGGGCATCAGAAGGAGATAAATCATGGCAGCCAAGGCAACCCCGAAAACCCCGTCCGGCGGACTCGACAAACGAACAGCAGATCTCGAAGCCGCAATCGCATCCATCACCAAAAGCTTCGGCGAGGGTTCAATCATGCGGCTGGGCGATGAGGGGGCAAATCTGAAAATCGAGTCAATCTCCACCGGGTCGCTCGGGCTGGACATGGCGCTTGGTGTGGGTGGTGTTCCGCGTGGCCGTATCATCGAGATTTATGGGCCGGAATCATCCGGCAAAACCACCATCATGCTGCACATCGTCGCCAACGCGCAAAAAGGGGGTGGCACGGCTGCGTTCATTGATGCCGAGCACGCACTCGACCCATCGTACGCAGCCAAGCTCGGCGTCAACCTTGACGAACTGCTGATCTCCCAACCCGACAGTGGTGAGGAGGCGTTGACGATCTGCGAAACGTTGGCCCGCTCCGGGGCGTTGGACGTGATCGTGGTCGACTCCGTCGCGGCACTCGTCCCCAAAGCCGAACTCGAGGGCGACATGGGCATGGCCACCATGGGCATGCAAGCGCGTTTGATGAGTCAGGCGCTCCGCAAACTGACCGCCATTCTTGGTAAATCCAAGACCATGTGCCTGTTCACCAACCAGATGCGCGAGAAGGTCGGCGTGATGTTCGGGAGTCCTGAGACCACCCCGGGTGGCAAGGCATTGAAATTTTATTCCAGCGTGCGGATCGATATTCGCCGCCGCGAGCAGCTCAAGGACAACACCGGCAACGTCATCGGCAACCACGTCCGCGCCAAGGTCGTTAAAAACAAGGTGTCGCCACCATTCACCGAGGCAGAGTTCGACATCATGTACGGGCAGGGCATCAACTGGGAGGGCGACCTCATCGCCGTTGGCCTCGCGCGCGGGGTGATTCAAAAGAAAGGCGCCTGGCTGCAATACGACGGAGAGATGATCGGCCAAGGCAAGGAGGCCTCCCGCCGGGCACTTGAGGAAAACAAGGAGCTTGCCGCACGCATCCATTCCGAGATCACTGAAGGCAAACCGGAAGACGCCGAAGAGGCAGACGCCCCGGCTAAGGAGGAAACTGCCAAACCCGCTGCCGAGGAATAATCCCCAAAGGCCAAGCGCTTGGCCAAGCGGGCAGATGAAAAATACCGCTTGACGCCTTCGCGATGGCACGCTACGAATCCGCCCGTTTATGGCAATGAGCGACGTAACCGAAGTACTTGTAGAACTGGTCGTGGTGGTACCCGACCGGTCGGGGGCTTGTTGCGAATAAGACCGAATTTCCAAAAAGCCCACGACCAAACCGGTCGTGGGTTTTTTTTTGCAATCCACAGCCAAGATGAGCGAAATAACAGAAAAACAAACGAATCCGCACACGGAAACCAAGGGCGAACTCAGCCCCAGCATGCTGGGCTGCGAAATTCTGGTGCGTGCCCTTGAACGCGAAGGCGTGGACACCATCTTCGCCTATCCGGGCGGAGCGAGCATGGAATTTCACCAGGCGCTGACACGCTCGGACCAGATTCGCACCATCCTGCCCCGGCACGAACAGGGCGGTGTGTTTGCTGCAGAGGGCTACGCCCGTGCCACCGGCAAGGCCGGCGTCTGCATGGCCACCAGCGGTCCCGGTGCCACCAACCTCGTGACCGGTATCGCCGACGCGTACATGGACTCCATCCCGCTGGTATCGATCACCGGCCAGGTGCCACAGGCGATGATCGGCAAGGGCGGTTTTCAGGAGACTGATTTTTATGGGATGACCCTGCCGGTGGTGAAACACAGTTTCCTCGTCACCGACATTAACGAGATACCGGCGGTGGTGAAACAGGCATTCAAGATCGCCACCAGCGGCCGGCCCGGCCCGGTGGTCGTCGATGTGCCCAAGAATATCCAACAGACCCGCGCTCAGGTTTTCTTCCCGGACGAAGTCGACATCGAGGGGTTTGACCCCGACAGCAAGAAGGCAAGCGATCTTGAGTTGAACGAGATCATTGGGTTGATCGAAAAAAGCGAACGCCCGGTGCTCTATGTTGGTGGCGGCATCATCAGCGCAGACGCGAGCGAGGCGCTGCGCAAACTGGTCGATGCCACCGGCATCCCGGTGACTTCGACGATCATGGGGCTGGGCGCGTTTCCCGAGACACACGAGTTGTCACTGCGCTGGCTCGGCATGCACGGTTCGGCCTACTCCAACTGGGCAGTGAGCGGTGAATTTGAAAAGGACGAGGAGGGTAACCCAGTCAAGATTGCAGATGGTGCTGACCTGCTACTGGCGCTCGGCGTGCGGTTCGACGATCGCGTAACCGGTAAGGTCGAAAAATTCTGCGAACATGGAACCATCGTCCATATCGACATCGACCCGTCCGAGATCAACAAAAACCGCAAGGTCGCCCTGCCGGTGGTGAGCGACGTGAAGTACGCGCTGGAGCGTCTCGCGGAAATGGTCACCGATCGGCCTCTGCAAAATGACTTTGCCAATTGGAAAAAGCAGGTTGCCGCGTGGAAAACCAAAGCCCCGTTCGGCTACCGTGTGACCGAGGAAGTCATGCAGTCACAACACATGAAGGATCACCTCGCTGGTTCCGAGAGCGAAGTCATCCTGCCGCAGATGGTGATCGACGAGTTATACAAGCAGACCGAGGGTGACGCGATTTTGACTACCGGTGTCGGGCAGCACCAGATGTGGAGCTGTCAATATTTCCTGTCTGACAACCCGCGGCAGGTGCTCACCAGCTCCGGTCTGGGCGCAATGGGATTTGGTTATCCCGCCGCGCTTGGCGCCAAGGTCGCCCGTCCTGACAAACAGGTTATCGACATCGATGGCGATGGCTCTTTCCTGATGAATGTGCAGGAGCTGGCTACGGCCAAGATTGAAAAAATCGCCGCCAAGGCAATCATTCTCAACAACCAGCACCTCGGCATGGTGGTGCAGTGGGAGGATCGTTTTTACGACAGCAACCGCGGCCACACCTACCTCGGCAACCCGGACGACATGAAGCAAATCTACCCGGACTATGTTGAAATGATTAAGGGCTTCGGCCTGCCGGTCGAGCGCGTGATGTACAAGCGCGACCTCAAGCCAGCCTTGCAGCGGATGCTCGACTCGGACGAGGCCTACGTGCTGGATATCGTCGTGCCGTACACCGAACACGTGCTGCCATTCATTCCGGCCGGCCATACCGTCGCAGACATGATCTGGAAGGAGTAGGCCAAGCGCTTGGCCAAGCGGATTTTTAGCGGGTCGCTCTTGCGGCCCGTTTTTCTTTTGGTAGCCTTCGTGCGTCATGATCCGCTTGGTTCTCGCAATCCTGATTACAACAACTTGGCCGCTTGGCCTGGCTGCAGAGGAGCTAAAGTTAGACTTCAGCCAAACCAAGGTTGGCAATCTGCCAAAGGATTTTTCTGCTGGGTTTCTCGGCAGGGACGATCCGCAGAATCCGGCCAAGTGGCAAATCACGGAAACCAAGACTCCGTCTTCACTTGCCAAAGAAAACTCCGGCAACAGTAACCTCTCCAACCACTTCGCTTTGAAACAGACATCCAGCAGCTTTTCGCGGGGCGGCTCCCCGATTTGTTTGTTTGAGGGAGAAGAATTCAGAGACCTCGATTTCACGGTGCGCGTTCGGATTGACGGTGGGGCGTTCAAGCAACTGGCCGGGATCGTGTTTCGAGCGAAGGACTCGGAGAACTTTCACGCACTGATGATCGACGCCATCGAAAAAAAGGTCATGTTAATCAAAGTGGATGAAGGGAAACAGGTGAGCACATGGAATACCCTCAAAGAAGTGAGCATCAGCAAAAACGAGTGGCACACACTAAGAGTCGTATATAAATCGAACCAGTTTACCTGCACTCACAACGGGGCCAACATCAACGCAGGATCCTTTTCTGATAGTGAACAATCTAAAGGAAAAGTGGGCTTCATAACCTTCGGGGACACGACGGCCAGCTTTGCCCGGCCAAAGATCACCTACAAACCGCAGATCATTCTCGCCCAACGTCTGATCGACTCGATCAAAACCAAGTGGGAACGTGTCGAGAATGTACAGATTTTTGCAAGAGCTGATGAGAGTGAACCCCTCAGGGCAGTCGGTAGTCTGGCCCCCGAACAGCTTGGCGAAAAGGCAAGCGAAGTCACGGAGGGTGTGATCAAGACCACCCAATTCGGATACGCGAAGGAGAACAAAACCGTGACCGTCACCGCCCCGGTTCGAGACCGAAACGGAGAACCTGTCGCTGCGTTGAAAGTCAAAATGCGCCGTTTCCGGGGGCAGACTAAAAAAGCATCCATCGTCCGCACCATGCCGATTGTGAAACACATCGAGTCCCGCATGCGCGACGTCAAGGACCTGTTTAAATAACACGCTTGGCCAAGCGCTATTTTTTGCCGCGCTTTTTCTCCAATTCTTTGCGGAGCTTGGCCAAGGGAAGGGTGTTGATGACGTCCTTTGCAGTGAGCCATCCTTTGCGGGCAATGCCGGTACCCAAGCGCAGGAAGCCGGCGTGCTCGTTGCGATGGGCGTCGGTGTTGATAACGCATTTGATGCCTTTGGCCGTGGCCTGTTGCCACATCCGCCAATCTAGATCGAACCGGTACGGGTTGGCGTTCAATTCAAGCCAGGTACCGGTCTCGGCGCAGGCGTCGATGACGGCTTCCTGATTGATCGGATAGGCGTCGCGCCGGAGCAACAGTCGTCCAGTGAGATGGCCGAGCATGTGCACATTAGGATTCTCGGTGGCAGCGATTAGTCGCTTGGTGTTGTCGGCCTCATTGCTCCCGGCAACATGCAGACTGGCCACGACCACATCGAGTTGGCACAGCAAGTCGTCGTCAAAATCCAGACGCTCCTTGAGAATGTCCACCTCGGTGCCGGTGAGCAGACGAAACGAGTCGCCTTCCGCCTCCAGCTTTTTGTTCACCTCGGCAACCTCGGTGATTTGTTTACGAAGGCGTGCCTCGTCGAGTCCGTTGGCCTGAAAGGACGAACGTGAGTGGTCGGTAATTGCCCAGTATTCGCATCCCAATTCGCTCATGTGCGTGGCGATCTCCTCGAGTGTCTCGGCACCATCACTCCAGTTGGAATGGTTGTGCAGTGAACCCTTCAGGTTGGTCCACTCGATGAGCCTCGGGATCGCGTTGGCTTCCCCTGCCTCGAATTCCCCCTTGTCTTCGCGTAACTCGGGTGGGATGTAGGCAAGATCGAGCGCTGCAAAAATATCCTCCTCCGTGTTGCAGGCGACACGCAGTTTGGGATCGCGCGTTTCCTCCTTGCTCTTGAACAGGCCATATTCGTTGAGCCGCAGGCCGCGGGCGATTGCCCGCTGACGCATGACAATGTTGTGCTCTTTGCTGCCGGTGAAGTACGCCTGCGCGAATGGATACTCTCTATCACTCACCACGCGAAGGTCGCCCTGGATTCCGCCTTCGAGAATCACGCTCGCCTTTGTGTCTCCCTTTGCGGAGATGGAAATGATGCCGGGTTGGCTGGTGAAAAAATCGATGATCGACTCGGGGGTTTTCGATGACACAAGAAAATCGATATCGCGAATGATCTCTTTGTGACGGCGAAGGCTCCCGGCAGTGCTGCAGCGGATGACATCGGGGTGGGCGCGGAGTTGATCCAAAATCGGGTCAGCTAATGTAAGTGCAGCACTGATGTGGTGGTGCGACGCGTAGTTGCGCCGAAACTCAATCCCTTCAAGAATTTTCGTTTCTGTTTTTTTTCCAAAACCGGGCAACTCCGCGAGACGGTTTGCCTTGCAGGCCTCCTCGAGTGCCTCGACTGTATCAATGCCCAGTTTTTCATGGACGGCCTTGACCTTCTTCGGACCAAGCCCGGGAATGTTCAGCATCGCGATCAGCCCCTCCGGGATGGAGGCCTTGAGATCGTCGTAATACGCCAGCTTTCCGATGGTGGACAACTCGGTGATTTTTTCGGCCAACGCACTCCCGATACCCTTGACCTTGCTCAGACGCTCTTCCTCGATCAGCACCTCCAGCGGCTCAGCCAATCCCTCCAATGTCCGGGCGCCGTTTTGGTAGGCGCGAGTCTTAAAAGGGTTCTCTCCCTTTAACTCAAGGAACACCCCAATCTCCTTTAGAATGTCCGCAATCTCGTCCTTTTGCATCGGCCGATTAAATCACCGACGCCGGCGCTTGGCCAAGCGGAACCGCTTGGAGCTTTGTCATAACACCTCAAACACATTCGGCTAAGAGCCACATTTAAGTCAAAAATGACTGATTTGCCTTTGACCCGCGCTTGGCCAAGCGATAAAAATATCGGTCCCAAGGAGCGGGTTCGATCAACGAACCCAGTTAAAAATGATCATGTTGCTACAGGCCGGAGCGGAAACCGCTGCGGTATCCGCCACCCCGTATGTGTGGGACCAAGCGGGCACACCCGGGAAGTCGATCATCATCCTGCTTGGCCTGTTGTCCATTTTTGTGTGGTCGGTTATGGCCCTAAAGACGTTCCAGACCCGGCGGGCGCGCAAGCTCAACGAGCAGTTTGTCTACGAGTTTCATCAGCACGACGGCGTGCTGGTAATCCATGACCGGAATATCCACATCGAAGGCTGCCCCCTTTTCAATCTGTACGACAACGGCTGCAAGGACTTGTTGAGCCGCCTGAAATACAGCGGCAACGAGGGCGAGCTGGATTCCAAAAAATACGCCACCCTGAAGACGATGGAGCACGTCAAACGCACGCTTGAGAGCGACGTGGCCAAGGAATCGCTTAAACTCGAGAGCGGCCTGATCCTGCTGGCCATCGCCGTGAGCGGGGCGCCGTTTATCGGGTTGCTGGGAACCGTCTGGGGCGTGATGGATGTGTTCAGCGCCGCTGCGCAGGAGGGCAACGCCAACCTGACAACTGTCGCACCCGGTGTGGCAGCGGCGTTGGCAACGACCGTCGCCGGCCTGCTCGTGGCCATCCCATCCATGGTCGGCTACAACTGGCTGGTGCACACCCTGCGTGTGTTTACCGTGGAACTGGATAACTTTGCACAGGAACTCGCCTCGCGCATGGAAAACGAATTCCTTAGGGATGAATAGCCGGTATGCCGTCAAAAAACGCAGTACAAGGGGAGAAGGGGTTGCTTTGCCCCAAGTGTGCCCACTTGAACCCGGGCGACCTGAAGGAGTGCGAGTACTGCAATTCTCAACTTTTCGTCAAATGCAAACAATGCGGAGCCAAGGTACAGCGGGTGCTCTCACGTTGTGGGGAATGCAATCATCGGTTGAAAAAAAGTCCGCTCCGGAAGCTGAAGCGAAAGATGTTTCGCCGATCGCGCAAGATCACCATGGGGCAATTTGCGCTACTAGTGATCGTTTCCTTCATCGCGTACAAGGCCATTCAAATGGCCTCGGGTAAACTCTAGATCGTCATGCGCCGGTTTTCAAAACGCAACTCGCTCGTCACGCTAAGTGACCTCAACGTCACGCCGTTGATCGACCT
>CAJXAU010000026.1 GCA_913050205.1 uncultured Verrucomicrobiota bacterium | reverse complement strand
CACCGCGAACGGTCTCGAGGAAGCCGGTGCGGCAAAGTGCCATCTCATCGGTGAAAGATCGGGGTGGCGGGTTGGGTTCCGGGAGGCCGCCCTGGTGGGTGATCCATTCGCCGAACGACCGCATTGCATTGCCGCTTGTGACAGAAAGCTCAGCACGAATCGAAAACGATTGACCGGCCTCGGCTGGATAAGGATTGAAACTGTTTCCGGGGTGTTCAGGGGCATGGGCTGGGATGGACGGAATGGAGAGCGCAAGGTGATGGCTGTTGGCCATCGCGGGCTGATTGGGTGAAGCGAAGTGCGCGGTCGGCAGGGAAAGGCGACCGTCCCACTTTTGTCCGGGATTCCAGGCGAGCGAGAGGCTGAGCGGTTTTGACGGCAGCCGTTTTGGTGAACCGGTTCCTGTCTGGGACCTGCTGTTTAGGCTGTCGGGCGTATAATAAAAATCGGGCGCTGTTGGCGGTAGTTTGCTCTCCGGCGAAATGGTCACAGCCATGAACGGTGCAGTGACCTTGTTCGGGTGTGGGGTGAACCGATGGTTGTTGGGGGGCGCGAGGTCGCGGGGATTGGAGGACGGCTCCGGGCCGGAGAGGAACTCAAGCCCGGGGAAAAGCCCCCAGCTTTTGGCTGCGCCGAATGTTCCATCGCCGAGATGGATGCTTGGCCCGGTGGCGCGAAAAAACGGCCCGTCAACCTTGGCCTTAAACTGATGGAGGATGCGCATCGGTTGACCGTTTTTCGGAAGGATGACTTCAACCGAGGCGGCCCAGCGATCGGTATCATGAATGAACGTGGCAAACTGGCAGTTGTTGTTCTCGGAAAACTTGATGTTCCTCGGCGAGAAGATCGTTGAATCAGCTGAGTCGGTCACCTCCGCCAGAGGGGCCCAGACGCCAAGCTCAAACCAGTCGTCCTCGTCGCGGCCGTGGATGCGGGCGTACTCGTAGCCGTTTTTGCCGGGGATAAAATCGATGCGCATCCGGTCGTTTTGCAGGGAGACGAGATCGCCGGTCGGCTGGCTTGCGTAAGTATTGAATTCGTGGGTGGCAATCCCTCCGATGAATGGCGCATATATTTTGATCCGTTTTGGTTCGGACGGCGATTTCCAGCGCCAACGGAGGATGGTCTCCTCTCCCGGCGCGAGGTGGGGAACAAATTTGCTGGGCAACGGTTTCGTGCCGGTGACGATAAAGAACTTGGTATTCTGCTGGGCGTAGTGACCGCGGCCGGCATTCCTAACCCTCATTGCCAGTGGGATAAACTCACCGGCGAGCGGGATCGTCCGTTCGCAGGCGATTTGCTCGATCACCAGTTGGTGTGGGAAATGGGCAATAATTGATTCTCCGCTTGGCCAAGCGACGGTGGGTGGGGCCTCGAGTTTGGCAGTGTCAAAATAGACCGGGTACCACCGGGAGCCCGCTTGATCCGAAGGTTGGACGCGATGGTACTGATCGTTGACCAACAATATTCGTGCCTTGTCGGTGGGGCGTTTTACGAGGATGACGCCGGCGGTTGGCCCGCGTTTTTGTCTGCGAGGGCTCGATGGGGAAATTCTGAGGATTGCTGGTTCACCCCACACGGCCCAGTCGTATGAGCTGTTTTTGAGGCTGTCCACTGCGAGGGTGAGGGTGGTTTTTTTGCCGGAGAAATGGCTGATGTCGATGGCGTGTGAGGCCCATTCGTTTTTCCTGTGTGCCTTCTGAAAAACGGACTCACCGTCGAGGCGAACAGAAAACGCGACGCCGTCTGCCGGCTCGCTCAAAGTCGCCCCATCTGACAACCCAGCGCTGAACGTCAAGAACAGGCGTTCCCCGTTCTCGATAGGCGGCAGGCTAAGCCGGTAGTCGATCGTTGAGACTCTTGGGTCGGGAAGTGGGTGGTGATAGATCGATGGCTTCTCGACGTTGCCACAAATGCCATTGGGCCGGATGGAGATCTCGGCGGAGTGACGGGTTCTGGCCTCGGGGAGACGTTCGATCAGGTCGGTGACGATCCGAGCCCCGATGGTTTTGTGCGCTTGGCCAAGCGCAGACCAGCCGGCGAGCAGGAGGGTCAGTGCGACCAGTTGCGATTTTAAAAACCGACGAGGTTTCGATTGCATTCCTTGATGTGAGGATAGCGCTTGGCCTCGATCGCGTAGTAGGCCTTGAGCAGGTCGACCTCGATGCCGATGTCCTCACGGATTTTTTGCAGCGGCCAGTCGAGATACTTTTTGTAGTCCACCTTGGCGAGGGATTGGCAGTCGGAGATGAAACCAAGCCGGACTGCGTCCTTGAAAATATGCAGGTCCTCATCGGTGAACCGATAGTCCTTGGGGTAGACGTACTTGGTAATGAAACTGAAGAGGCGTTCCTCGGTGGTGGTTACACGGTTGCTGCTGCCCATGGTGAACCCGAGCACGAAGGCCTCGTCCTTGATCATCACGCCACGGCCAAGGAGGATGTGGATGTAGTCGTGCGTTTCGAGGTTGGTTGCTCCATGAAAAATATCGATGCCCGGCAAGTCGAACTTGGGGTTTTCGACAAGTTGGATAATCAGTGGCACATCGTCCTGTTCGAGGCCGAACTCGTCGAGCTGCGAATAGGCCTGCTGTAGGGTCAATTCCGTGGTGGACAGGGGAACGAACCAGTTTTCAACTTTTTCTTCTGTCGTCATATGCCAATAGCGTGGAGCGCCAAAATAGACAATTTAGGCGGAAATGAAAAGGAAATGGCGCGATCCACCAAAAAGAACGAAGCCCCACCGGACAGCGGGGCTTCGCGAGTTCGGGGGATGGAGGCCAATCGCACCCCGTCACAATCTATAGAACAAACGGACGCCAAAGGCGCACCAAGTGCGGTTTTCGTGAGACAGTACCAACCAAATACACGATCGCCGCGTTCTGATGTAGACATCCCAGGATGTAAAGCGTTCAAACAAAGCAGGTTAATGATTTGAAAAAAAAAATGAGATCAACATGTAAATTCCGTTGACAGGCCTGAATGCCGGGCGCAGACTAATTGCCCGTTCACTAGAATTCCGAAAATATGAAAATAAAAAGTTTGATCCAACGTGCGGCCACTCTCGGGGTCGCTTCCTGCGCGGCTTACAGCTTTTTGGCGGTTCCGGTGGCCAAGGCGCAACCCGGCCCCGGCGGTCTGTTTGCGCCACCAAACACCGGTGCTCCCAAGACTCGAGTGGGCGGCGGAGTGCGAGGTGGTTTGATGTTGCCAAACACCGGTGCTCCTAAAACGCGAATCGGTGGAGGAGTACGAGGTGGTTTAATGTTGCCGAATACCGGTGCCCCGAAGACGCGAGTCGGCGGCGGGGTGCGGGGTGGCCTGATGCTGCCAAAGGTCGGTGCGCCGAAATCCCGAGTGGGCGGTGGCGTACGTGGCGGGTTGCAACTGCCGAATGTGGGTGCCCCTCAAAATCGAGTAGGTGGAGGTGTGCGTGGTGGCGAGGGTGAGGATGCCAATCACCTCATGTCCATGCCGGTGGTGCATGTGCTCACCCCGGAGTCGGTCGGTTACACGGTCTCGGAGTCCCCGACGCTTTATTACTATGTGACGGATGATACCACGCTGGAGTTTGAGATCACGGTCAACCGCGACGAGCGTACGCTGGTGCAGATGCGTCGATCCGAGAAGATCAAGGCAGGTATCCACGCGATCTCGATGGAGTCGCTGGGTATCAAGCTGGAGGAGGGCGCGGACTACGAGTGGAATGTCGCGCTGATTCCGAATCCGTTACAGGGTTCACTCGACATCACCTCCACAGGAGGCATCCGCCGGGTCATGGCCAAGGGGCCGATGAAGGATTTCAACGACTACGGCAAAAACGGCATCTGGTACGACATGTTGCACGATCTGTCCACACGGCTTCAGTCTGACCCGGGCAATGCCAAGTTGCTCAAGGAGCGTGGAGACTTGTTTAAGCAGGTTGGCCTACCGGCGGTCGCCGAGTTGGATTACGCGCAGATCAAGACCAAGGGCTGATTGTTTGACACATTTTTAAAGGACGGCGGGCATGGCCCGCCGTTTTTTATTGACCTTCCCAACGGAAGACCGAAGTATTCCGTCCATTGATTCACGTTTCCCCCGATGAAATTTAGGACAGTTATTTTTGTCGGAAGCCTCCTTGGCTCGCTTGGCCAAGCGCTTGGCCAAGTGACGGTTGATACTTCCTTTGGCAATGCCGGGGCGTTGTCTGGTCCAAACTTTCAGATCCCCGATTCACTCGGCAAAACAATTGGGAGCAACCTCTTTCACAGTTTTGGTGAGTTCAATCTTCAGACCGGTGAGTCGGCGACCTTCACCGGGCCGGATTCCATTCACAACATCCTTGGCCGTGTCACAGGAGACGGGGTTTCGTCCATTGACGGGTTGATTCGCTCTGAGATCGCAGGGGCCAATCTTTACCTGCTCAACCCGAACGGGTTTTTATTTGGTGAAAACGCGAAAGTGGACGTGGACGGGGCGTTCACGATCTCGTCCCGGGACCGTATAAACCTCGGCAAGGATGGGGCGTTTCTTGCGAGGCAGCCTGATAAAAGCGTGTTGACCGCTTCACCGCCACAGGCATTTGGTTTTCTGGGTGGTAACCCAGCGGGGGATATTTCGTTCGATGGGTCGCGCTTGGTCACGGGCGGGTCAGTTCACGTTGCGGGGGGGAGCGTCAAGTTGGAGAACGCCCGGGTGGTTTCTGAATCGAGCACCGGCGACTCGGGCGACATTATCGTGGAATCGGACGGCGTGACGATTCGCAAAGGGCAACTTCGTACAGAGTCGACTGGGGGGAACGCGGGACGGGTTGTTATCAGTTCGAGAAAGCCGGTGTTGATCGAGAACCCGGATGCGGCGCCGGACTCAGGCGAGGGGCTCGATCGTGGTGAGTTTATCGACAACATCCGGAACCGCGACGTGGCGTTTGGCGATGAGACCGGTGTATTGAGCTTGGCCAATGGGAGCGGAAGCACGGCGGGGGTCACCATTGTAGGATCGTCCGTGACTTTGAAGGGGGGCGGGGTTTACTCGATGACCTCGCGGGATGAGTCGGGTAACATCGGTCAATCCGGGAACATTTCCATTCGAACCGGGGCAGCGATACTAGAACACGCCCGGGTGCAACTGGGGTCGGGATTGGCATCGGAATCCGATGCCGAATTGACGATATTGGGACAAAACGGAATGAGCCTGACGAAGCAAAGCTATCTTTACTCCGAGGCCGGGCTGGATGTGTCCGGGGGAGTGGCCATCGTCGAAGGGAGCCTGATTGAGGCGCAGCAATCCGAGGTCACTCTCGGGGGAGGAATGAAGTTGAGCGCGAACAGCACATGGACCACGGACTCTCTGGAGATCACGTCCCCCGTGCTTGAGGTGTTTCAAAGTACGATCGAGTTTGAGGATGAAGCGGCCATTAAACTGGCTCGTGACTTGAAACTGGTCAACAACAGTGAGATCACCGGTAACATGCTCGAGCCAAGCACGTTGTCTCTTACAGGGAGAAGCGCCCTGATCAATGGCCGTGCCCAGCTTAACGCAGGTCTTGGGATTGATATGGAGTTGAGCGGAAACTTCGACCTCGCTGGCGAGAGTCGAGTGTACGTTGGGGTGGATCGCGAGCAGAACCCGAATTTAGCCGTGAACCTCCCTGAGGGTCAGCGATTGGGCTACCTGAACCTAAAGGCCAAAAGTGCGACCATCGCGAAAGGCGAATGGGAGAGTGATTTCAAACTGTTCACCCCATACGGTGGGACGATGAATCTGGACATCGGGAATAGCTTCAACATCGAGTCCAATGGCGAAGTTTACCTGAACGATTACGCCGGGAACCCGGACAGCCGGATGACCGTGAAAGCGCGGAGCCTGTACATTGATGCAGCCGGTTTGCGGGCAGACGAGATGGATATCGACGTGTCCGGGTTGTTGAAGATTGGAAAACCGAACGCCGACTATTCCAGTGGAATTTATGGTGGCCCCAAGGACCCACGCTTGATCGACATCGCGGCCGGTGACGTGCAGCTATACGGCACCGGTGGTATCGTTCTCCAAAAGTATGGGGTGAACGAAGTTTACGGTGGCACGATCCGTCTCGATGTGGAGCGCAACCTGATCGTCGATCGGAATACAATCAGCACCCGCGGCTACTACAAGCATGACCACAACAACATCGCCACGGGGAACATCGATATTTCTGCTACAAACATGCACCTGCAAAACAATGCGAAGATCGACTTGCCTGCCGGGTTGGTGCCAGAGGGCGTAAAGGTCGGCGGGCTGAGTGTCGAGGTGGACAGCATTTTGCAAATCAACAACTCCACCATCTCCGCCTCCGTGCAGGGAGCGGCTTCGGACCGTGCAGATGTCTCCCTTTCGGCGACGATTCTGGAGATGAACGGGGCCAAGCTCGAGCACCTCGGTTATTTCTCCGAGGTATACAATCAGGGGGCGCGGTATCTGCGCGATGTCGAGGAACCGGTTTTTCTTTCGGGTCACGGGACGATGACGCTCAATGCCGAGAGTTTACTGGATGCACGTACCGGGACTCATATCGAGATGCACAACGGTGCCTTGGAGCTTGGCGGTCGGGTAGTTTCACTGGATGGTATTTCGCTGGACTCGATCACTGACTGGAGGGGGGACGGCTCGGACGCTTCGCTTGGCCTCTCGGTCAAGGGTGGCCAGCAGTTGGTCATCGCCAACAGTCGGCTTGGCAGCCATACGATCTCTGGCGGGGCACACCACGACTTTGATTTCGAAGCGCCCATGGTTGTTTTTCGAAACAACCAACTCACCATGCTCGACGAGGTTTCCGGCGGTGCCGGCAGCCTTTCATTACGCGGGGCCAACTCGGTGACCATTCAGGATTCTGAACTGACTTCCATCGGGATGAACACCATCGATCCGGCTGTGAATGGCAACGACATTCTCATCGAGGGGAGGTCGCTGTTAGTCAAATCGAGCGTGATCAACACCACCGTTCGGGGCGCAGGCGATCCCGGTACAACCCGGATCAACGCCACCGGGTCGATGTTGCTGACCGATAGCTGGGTTGGCGGTGTGGATTCCCCGCTTGGCCAAGCGCAAAAAACCAGCATCGCACTGGATGACACACTGGGCGATGCCGCGATGATTACCGACGGGTTGATCGACAGTTCGCTGGGCTTGGCCAAGGGCGAAAATGTCTACTACAGCTTGGCCAAGCTGGAACTGCGAGGGGGCGACCGCTTGACGTTTGGCGACCTTGGTGCCGATCAAAAACGAGTCCTGACTCGTGTAACGGGTGGAGAGTCGTCGGTATTGGACGGCGCTGTTGATCTCGGGGCAAGGCAGGGTGACTTGATCCTGATGAACCCAAGCGGGTTCGTTGTCGGCCCCAATGCCCAATTTGAGAGCGTCGGCGCGCTGACGCTGTTTACCGGCAGTTCAGTGGAATTTGATGGAGATGCCTCGGTTGATCTGCAAACCGCATCAGATGCGATGCCCGGCACGGCACCGATTCGATTTGTTGGTGGGGAAGCAGGTGCGATTGATGTCATTGGCACTACGCTTGGCCAGTCGAATTTGTCGATATTGGGTGGGGATGTGAGCTTTCGAAGTGGCGCTTCGGCAATGACCATCGATGGTTCACCGCTGCATCTTGATGTCGAAAACCTGAGCCTCTCCGGGGGCAGTGTCATCGGGTCTTCCAGCCCGGAAGGCGCGCTGGGGGGCGCGATTCATATCGATGCCGATACACTTACCCTGAACGCTGGGAACATCCGAACCGTGGCGTCTGGTGGGCAGGGTGGCTCAGTCAAGATTACCGGAGGTACGTTCGTCGCGGATGGCGGAGTCATCGAGTCCCTTTCGTTTCCCGGTGAATCTGTTGACGGCAGGGCGGGGGGCGTTTCCCTCTCGATGAGGGAGAGTATCCGCGGTGTAGCAGGGGCGTTTGTGGAAGCCGCGTCTTACGGGGATGGTGGTTTGTCACCTGTATCACTGAACGCTCCGACCGTGGTGTTGGACGGGCCGGACTTCGATCGTGCCAGCGGCGTACAAATGATCGCTTATCAGGGGCCGACGTCGGCAATTTCCATCGAGGGGGAATCGGTGTTCGCCCCAATGGGACGGCTCATTAACGAGGCACGAAATGATGCCGGCTTGACCGTTGGGGAAAACTACGGGGCAATCACGATTACAGGCAACGACCTCAGTCTTGGGCGCAAGATGGACGGCGGCATGGCCAAGACCGTTGCGACCAGTCTAAGTTTTTATACCTACTCGAGGAACAGTGGCCAAACCGGAGACATCAGCGCAGTGGCCGCGAATGACCTGAAACTGGGCGGCGTATCCATCCTGCAGGAAGGATTACTTCAGGCGGGCAAGGGGATCAGTGGGAACGGGCCAGTCGGTCGGGGCGGGGATGTTTTATTCAAGGGGCAAAATGTGATCGGTCAGGCGGTGCCGGATCCCGTTCTTTGGCTCGACAATCATTACACCGGCAACTTGACGTTTGAGGCGGAGGAACAACTCACGCTTGGTTTGAATCGGTTCATCTATGTCAACACTGCTCCCTCGGTGACGCACGCTCTCACGTTTAAGGGCAAAAACATCTCGCTCGGTTACGAGGAGCAATTTAACCAAAACCGCTGGGGTACGAGTTTTCTGCTCGTGCACGATGATATCCGGAACTACACGGCGCCCAACCTCGTCATGCGTGCAGGGGAAACGATTAATTTCCATCCCGGTTTTCAGACGAACGATGACTTCGATACGGTCGGACCAAACAAAGGCATTCCGGGCGGACACGGCGTGTCGGCGGTCGATATCCGAGCAAACGATATTGTCTTCAACGCGTCGAAGTTGTCGCTTCACAATAATTTTAATCACCAAATCGAGGCGACAGGGTCGATCCGATTCACAAAGGGTTCGCAAATCGAGTTGTCTGATTCCGATGCCGTGGCACAGCCAATCATCAGGAAAATCAATATCAAGGCCGGGGTGTTCGACATGGATGCCTCGACCTACCTGCGTAGTCTCAGCGGTACACGGTACGCTGCGGCAGACTGGGAAATCGAGGCAGGCACGTTGCAACTGGACGGGGCCCGGATTTTCTCCGAAAGCCTGGGCACCGGTAAGGCCGGTAATATCCATCTTGTTGGCGATGAATTGAATCTGGCCAACGGCGCCCGGGTGCAAAGCCTGATGCGCGACGCAGGGGATGCTGGCAATGTTTCCCTGGAGGCCGCTTCAATTCACCTGACCGGGGGGGCGAGAGTACAGAGCGGTGTGGCGCTGCCGGGCACCGGGTTTAATCCGAACAAACACCAGCCCGGGGCGAATGGCAACGCCGGGGATGTATCGGTTGCCGGGAAAAATATTCGACTCGACGGCGCCAGCTCGCTTGGCAGCATGGCGCTCGACACCGGCCGGTCTGGCAACGTGTCACTCACCGGTGAGAATATCGTGCTCGATGAACGCGCCTACGTTTCAAGCACGACGGATGCGACCCAGTGGGCGGGTCGTTACGGTATCTTCGACCCGGCTTTCGACCCTGACATTGATCAAAACGGCAATATCACGGTGTCAGGTGAAAACGTGACGTTAACCGGAGGCGCGTATCTCAAAAGCACCACGCGCATGCCGTATCGTCAGGCCGGAAACATCGCAATCACCGGCGGGCAGGTGGATTTGACCGGTGCCAGTTCCGTCATCAGCAATACCGAACCCTCCGACATGATCGCAGCATGGCGGCAACATTTGAGTCTGACCGGCCAGGCGAACTACGGCGATGCCGGCGAAGTGGGCATCGAGGCCGCACGCGTGAACATCACCGACAAAAGCCGCTTGGCCAGCGACAGTTTTACCGACGGCAACGCCGGTCGCATTGCCATCCAATCGGACGAACTGGCCATTACTGAGAGCGGGCGGGTTTACGCGGGAGCATTAAACGAAGGTGACGGGGGAGCAATAGAGATTAACGCAGGCCAACTGCGCTTGGCCAAGCGCGGCGCGATCGTCGCTGACGTGCGCGACACCGGTGACGGTGGTGTCGTCCGCATCGACGCCGACGAAATGACGATCGACGCCGGCTCCGTATATGGCAGCACCAGCGGACAGGGGCAGGGCAGTCGCGTGAAGATCGACGCGGGTGAATTGCACTTGGCCAACGGCGGCCGAATCGAGAGCGCGGCGTTCGGGCTTGGCCAAGCGGGCGAACTGGAAATCAACGCAGCCGGGGTGTCCATCGCGGGAGAGGGTGAGTGGTTCGATCCCAAGGACGTTGACGCTGAACCAAGCGGGGAAATCGCCCGAAGTGGACTGGTGACCAGCACAGTGGCAGACGGCGATGCCGGTACTATAAACCTGACCACCCCAAGCTTGAATCTCGATGCCGGTCTGATTGGCAGCGCGAGCACTGGCACCGGTGAGGCAGGGAGCATAAATGTGAACATCACAGGCCAAATGGTACTGCAAAATGATGGACAGGTTTCAGTCCGCTCTTCGATGGCCGATGGGGGTGACATCACCATCAACACCAGCGGCCACGTGCTGGTTGACAACAGCGAACTCAGCGCCTCGGCCAAGCAGGACGGAGGCAGCGTACGCCTGTACGGCGATGGGCACTTTTTCTTCCGGGATGGTCGAATTACCGCTGAGGCAGGGCAGGACGGCGGTAATATATTTGTCGAGGCCCCTGAGACTCTTGTTCTTAATCGAGCAAGACTTTCTGCCAACGCCATCTACGGTCACGGCGGTTACATCCTGATCACGGCGGATGGTTTCCTCCCATCCGTTGAAACAAGTATTACCGCTTCCTCCGAGTTTGGCGTTGAGGGCACAGTTGAAATCCGCACGCCGGACACCGATGTCGGCAGTGGACTTGTCATCCTCCCCGAGTCACTCGTGAGCCGAAACATTAACCTCGCCGAAAGATGCGCCCTCCGCTTGTCGGGTGACGTTAGCAGTTTCTTCCTCAACGGCGAAGGCGGCATCCCCGTCTGGTCATCCCAAAGCTATCTTCCGTCCCTTTTGGATCTCGATTCCGAATAACCCTCCTGCTACTGCCAACATCTTCCTCCGAGGGTTGGGGGAATAGCAGCACACACCACCGCATGCGGCGTGGCCAGCGGTTCGCCGGACGCGATTTTCTGTTTAGACGATCGCCTATAATAACTCGTAGCCGCATACGCTCCCAAACCAAGCGCTTGGCCAAGCGCGGGTTTTTTGGTTTGCATTAAATATTATCGGTTTTAGAGTTTCTCTGTCCTTAGCAATGAAATC
>CAJXAU010000025.1 GCA_913050205.1 uncultured Verrucomicrobiota bacterium | reverse complement strand
TCAGTCGTTCATCCGCTCGATGATCGAGGTGGTCGATTTGCCCGGCACGAACGGGATGATCGCAATCTCCCCACCGGCAGATTCCACCGCCTCGCGCTCGTCGGCTACCAGCGTCTCCGGCGTGTAGTCGCCGCCCTTCACGTAGACATCCGGCTTGGCCAAGCGCAGAAAATTCACTGCTCGTTTTTCAGGAAAAATGGCCACAGCCCCGACCGAGGCGAGCGCAGCCAGCACGAGCGCACGGTCGGCCTCGGCGTTGAGCGGCCGGCTTGGCCCCTTGAGTTCGCGCACCGACTGGTCGCCGTTGCAGCCAACCAGCAGCACGTCACCATGCGCCGCCGCCTGCTCGAGGTAGGTCACATGCCCGGCATGGAGCAGGTCAAAACAACCGTTGGTCACCACCAGCCGTTTGCCGTCCTCGCGGAGTTGATCACGCCAGACGGGTAGTTGCTCGAGCGACAGGATTTTTTCGCGCGCACTCATCGTGGGCCAAGCGTACACGCGGGTGGCTCAGTAGCCAATCGCCGCGCCATCCTTGCGCGCCTCGGAGCCGCCGTGGAGCAGACCGGTCTCGTGGTCGATGCGGATGGCCTGATAACCACCGCCCGCGCCGCCGCGACTGACGTTGTGGCCGCGTTTTTTCAACTCGGCAACGACCTCGTCGCTGACACCACTCTCGACGATCAACCGCCCACCGTCAGTCATCACGTCGCCGGTGGGCGTGTCGGAGCCGTCGTGGCGCACGCGCGCGGCGTCGGTGGCCTCCTGCACGTTCATGCCGTGGTCGATCATGTTGACCAGCACCTGCGCGTGGCCCTGCGGCTGCATGTCACCGCCCATCACGCCAAACGACAGCACCGGTTTGCCGTCCTTGGTGACCATCGCGGGAATGATCGTGTGGAACGGCCGCTTGAACGGCTCGAGCCGGTTGTGGTGCTTGTCATCCATCGCGAACAGCGTGCCCCGGTTTTGCATGGTAAAGCCGACGTTGCCCGGTACATGGCCGGAGCCGAAGCCGTAGTACGTGCTCTGGATGAGCGACACCACGTTGCGATCCTTGTCCACTGCGGTGAGGTAAATCGTGTCGCCGTGCTTGAGCTGCGGATCGCCGGCCGGCACACGCTGCGCGGCCTTGGCCATGTCTATGCGTTTGGCCTGCCGTGCGGCGTACGGCTTCGAGATCAGCTCCGCGATCGGCAGGTTTTTCTCCACCTGCGGGTCGGCGTAAAATTTGGCCCGGTCGGCAAACGCCAGTTTCTTGGCCTCGGCGAACAGGTGAATGTAGTCGGCCGAGTTGTGTCCCATCGCGGCGATGTCGTGCGGCTCGAAGATGTTCAAAATCTGCAGCGCGGCGATGCCCTGCCCGGGTGGCGGCAGCTCCCAGATTTCATGGCCGCGGTAGTTGGTGCTGACCGGCTCGATCCACTCCGAGGTGTGGCGTCTGAGATCCTCCATCGTGATCAGGCCGCCAACCGATTCGCTGTAGCGGACCATCTCCTCGGCGATCCAGCCCTCGTAAAACGCCTTCGCCCCCTCCCTGCCGATCGCGCGATAAACCTTGGCCAAGTCACGGTTGGTCATCCGCTCGCCCTCCTTCGGTGCCTTGCCATCCTTGAGGAACGCCCGACTGGCAGTCTTGGTTTCGCCCAGAATCCCTTCGCTGCCGCTCCAGTAACCGGCGATGATTTGTGTGACCGGAAAACCGTCCCGCGCGTAGCGCACCGCCGGCGCAAGCGTCTTGGACATCGGCAGTTTTCCGAAACGGTCGTGCAGTACCTGCCAGCCATCGACGCAACCCGGCACCGACCAGCTAAGTGGCCCCTTAAGCGGAATGCGGTCGTGCCCGCGTTTGCGGATCAGCTCCCGCGAAATGCCCAGTGGCGAGCGGCCACTGGCGTTGAGGCCGTAGAGTTTTTTCGACTTCGCATCCCACACGATGGCGAACAAGTCGCCGCCGATGCCGCAGCTCATTGGTTCCACCACGCCGAGCACGGCGTTGGCTGCGATGGCGGCGTCGATCGCATTGCCGCCCCGCTTGAGAATATCCACCCCGGCCTCGGCGGCGAGCGTGTGGCTGGTGGCAACCATTCCATTGGGCGCCATCACCACCGAGCGGCTGAGCTTGGGATCACCGTACGGCCGGTCGTAACCGGCGCCGAGGAGTTGAGAACTGGCCATGACTGGTAGGAGAAACAGCTTGGCCAAGCGCTTGGCCAAGCGGCGGTAACGACCGTCCGCCCGGCGGATTGAATGACTGTTTGGTTTGCGCATGGCTTCGCCGGCATTGTCGGCACATTCGCTTGGCCAAGGCAAGCCGCCGCCGTTTTGGTGTTGCCAAGCGCTTGGCCAAGCGGGAGAAACCGCAAGCGCGATGTCGCTCTCTGAACAGGTTAAACAGTTTGACGCCCTACTGCAGCGGGACGAGCCGGTGCTGGCGCTGGCCCCGATGCAGGACGTCACCGACCTGCCGTTCTGGAAGGTGATCCGCAGCCGCGGCGGCGCAGACGTTTACTACACCGAGTATTTTCGCGTGCATGCCGCTTCGCGGCTGGAAAAACCGATCCTGCGCTCGATCACCGAGAACCCCACCGGCCGGCCGGTCGTCGCGCAGATGATCGGCAACAGCATCCCCGACCTCGTGCGCACGGCGCGCGAATTGCAGCAGCACCCCATCGCCGCAGTCGATCTCAACCTCGGCTGTCCCGCGCCGGTCGTCTATAAGAAATGTGCCGGCGGCGGCCTGCTGCGCGAACCGGAGCGTGTCGACCGCATCCTCGGCGCGTTGCGCGAGGCGGTGGAGACACGGTTCACCGTCAAGACACGGATCGGATTTGACGATCCGGCGATATTCGACGAGTTGCTCCCGATCTTTGCCAAGCACGACCTCGACCTGCTCACCGTCCATGGGCGCACGGTGAAGGAGATGTACCGCAGCGCCGTGCATTACGACTTCATCGCACGCGCCGTCGCGGAGGCCGGCTGCCCGGTGTTGGCCAACGGCAATGTCTATTCCGCAGCCAAGGCGGAGTCGGTACTCGCCGAGACCGGCGCGCTTGGCCTGATGATCGGGCGTGGCATCATCCGCAACCCTTGGCTGTTCACGCAGATCCGCCAGCATCTCCAAGGCGAAACGCCCGCTTGGCCAAGCGGACGCGAGGTGCTCGACTACGTGACCGACTTGTTCGAAATGACTGCACCGGAGAATTACATCGAACGCAGCCAGGTGCAGAAGATGAAAAAGTACATGAATTATTTCGGGCTTGGCGTCGATCCGGAGGGGCGTTTTTTGCACAACATCCGCCGCGCCCAGACCAAGGCCGACTTTTTCTCGATTTGCCGGGAACACCTCGACCACAACGAGCCGATGCCGCTCGAACCGCACTCCCCTGAACTGCAAAGCCGCGACGTCGTAGCCGGCATTCACACCTGATCCGACCCAGCGCTTCCTTGCGTGAGCGGTTTTGCGCCGGTACATTGTCCCGGCTGTAATGACGCTGACTGAAAAAATATTGGCCCGGGCAGCGGGCAAAAGTGAGGTGACCGCCGGCGAGAATGTCTGGGTAAACGTGGACACGTTGATGACGCACGACGTCTGCGGTCCCGGCACAATCGGGGTATTCAAGCGCGAGTTCGGCGAGGACGCCAAGGTTTGGGATGCGAAAAAAATCGTGATCATCCCCGACCACTACATTTTCACCTCCGACTCGTTGTCCAACCGAAACGTGGACATCCTGCGGGATTTTGCCAAGGAACAGGAGCTGCCGTACTTCTACGACGTCATCGACGACGAGGATGGCAAGTGGCAGTTCGATGCCTCGCAGGGCCTGCTCAAGCGCCAGTACGGCTCGCGCTACGCCGGTGTCTGCCACGCGGCCCTGCCGCAAAAGGGCCACCTGCGGCCCGGCGAAATTTTGTTCGGCACCGACTCGCACACCTGCATGGCCGGGGCGTTCAACCAGTTCGCCACCGGCATCGGCAACACCGACGCCGGCTTCGTGATGGGTACCGGCAAACTGTTGATCAAGGTGCCCGAGACAATGCACTTCCGCCTCGAGGGCGAAATGCAGCCGGGTGTCATGGCCAAGGACATCATCCTGCATGTGATCGGCGAGATTGGTTTCGACGGCGCGACCTACCGCGCGATGCAGTTCGACGGCCCGGGCGCGTCCAGCCTCGCGATGGACGACCGCATGACCGTGGCCAACATGGCCATCGAGGCCGGCGGCAAAAATGGCATCTTTGAGTACGACGAAAAAACCAAGGCGCTCGTCGATGAACGCACGAAGCTAAACGGCACCAAGAGTGACTTTGAGCCGGTTGAGCGCGACGAAAACGAGACGTTCTTTTATGATTCGACCATCGACCTCGGCGCACTCGAGCCAACCGTCGCCTGTCATCCCGACCCGGGTAACCGCAAGCTCGCCCGCGAGATGACCGACATGAAACTCGACCGCGCCTACATCGGCTCCTGCACCGGCGGCAAGACGAGCGACTTCCTCGCCTTTGCCGAGGTGGTTCGTGGACAGGAGGTGCGTATCGACACCTTTGGCGTGCCGGCCACCCCGGAGATCGTCAACGACCTGCAGACCACCGAGTGGGACGGCAAATCGGTCTGGAACATCCTCACCGACGCCGGCGTGCGCATGACTGAAAACGCCGGCTGCTCCGCCTGCCTCGGCGGGCCGGTCGATACCTTCGGCCGCATGAACGAGGGCGGCATGAAATGCATCAGCGCCACCAACCGAAATTTCCCCGGCAGAATGGGCAGCAAGGAGAGCGAGGTCTATCTGGCCAGCCCGGCCACGGTTGCCGCCAGCGCCCTCGCCGGGCACGTCGCCGACCCGCGCGACTACATGAATTAAATCCCGCTTGGCCAAGCGTAACAAAGGAGCGGGGACATTCTTGTCCCCTGATCAGTGGTTGGATTAAATTCAGGGACAGGAATGTCCCCGCTCCTGAATTCTACCACCGCTTAGCCAAGCGCGTTGTTTGACAGGCGCGAAAATGCCGTGCTAGGTTGCCGCCCTTTCCGGGCATGACAGCGGTACTCGAACAACCGGTCTTGGTGCTCAACCGACTTTGGCAGGCAGTCAACATCTGCTCTGCACGCCGGGCACTTGCCATGTTATTCGAGGGAAACGCGCAGGTCGTCCACAGCGAGGAAGGCAACTTCGACACCTTCAATTTCAACGAGTGGGCCGACTTTTCCGAGCGTGAGCCCGGCCCGGAATGCATCAACGGTGTGAGCATTTCGTTGCGTCTCCCGAGGGTGATTCTTCTGGCGGTGTACGACCGCATGCCGCGCAAGGAAGTCAAATTCACCCGGCACAACATCTTTCAGCGGGACAAAAACACCTGCCAGTACTGCGGCAAGAAATTCGATACACGCGATCTGAATCTGGACCACGTAGTGCCACGCCAGCACAACGGCCCGACCACGTGGGAGAACATCGTCTGCTCCTGCATCCCGTGCAACACGCGCAAATCCAACCGCACTCCCGAGCAGGCCGGCATGCACCTGATTCGGCAGCCGAGCAAGCCACGCTGGCATCCGTTCATGCAGGTGCGGTTCAGCCTGCATTACCACGAGAGCTGGAGACATTTTCTCGACATCGCCTACTGGAATGTCGAGCTGGGTGAGGATCTGCAGTAGCAGCGGTGCGCGCCTGATGAGGCTAGCAGGCGGACGATTTGGCCGCCTCGATCAATTTCCAGAACTCCGGGTTTTCCTCCAGTGTCCTGTCCTCGCCGCCGGGCAGTTTGTTGCGGTAGAGAAAATCGCGCAGTTGTTTTTTCGCGTGAAGAATACGGTGAATCAAAACGCCGAGGTCGTGCCGCTCGAAGTACACCCGGTAATTGCCCAGCCGAAATCGAAACATATGATGCCCGTCACGGTTGAGTCGGCCAAACTTGTCCATCTCGTCACTGCGAATGTCGTGCGGTAACCCGCGAAACTCGCCCAAGATTTCCAGTTGAAGTTCCTTCGGCAACGTACCCAGCTCTGCCGCAGCCGTCGGGGTAAAAATGATCTGGAAAGGGGTCATAGCAGAAAGTAACCGGGAGATGAGATGGCAGCGTGTACGAGAATCGAACTCGTCTTTCCGCCTTGAGAGGGCGGCGTCCTAACCGATAGACCAACACGCCATGCCGGGCTGGGGTTTATGACGAATTCCACGCGGCCGGTCAACCCGAAATCCCCTGGCCAAGCGCTTGGCCAAGCGGAATCAGCCGGAGGATCACTTGGCCAAGCCGGCGGCGCGGCGGCGGGAGAATACGCTGGCGAGCGTGCTCTTGACCGCCTCCTGGGCGTCGTCGAACAGTGTGTAAAACACCGGCACAACCAGCAGGGTGAAGAGCGAGGCCGAGAACATCCCACCGATCAACGTCAGGCCAAAGCTGCGATAGCTCAGGCCCATCTCCCCGCCCTCCGACCACACCATGGGGATCATCCCGAAGATGGTCGTCAACGCCGTGATGGCGATAGGGCGGAACCGATGCTTCGCGGCCTGCAACAGCGCGGTCATCCGGTCATGCCCGTCACGGCGCAGGCGGTTGGCATAGTCGATCAGCACGATGCCGTTGTTCACCACCACGCCGACCAACAGCATGCCGCCTATGATGCCAAGCATGTCCATATTGATCCCGGTGAGGTAGTGAATCCAAACCGCGCCGATGGCCGCCAGCGGGATGGTGAACACGATCGAGAGAGGCATTAACACGCTTTCAAACAGGAACGCCATGAGCATGTAGATGAAGAGGATCGACATCCACAGAGCGAACACCCCGGTGAGGATATCCTCCATCTCGAAGCCGCGCCGGAGCGAGCTAAACGAAATCCCCTCCGGCAGGTCGATGTTCGCCTTGGCCGCCTCGATCGCCTTGCGCGCCTCGTCCTCCCGGCCGGTCTCCAGCTCCATGGTCAACGTATGGCTGACCGACTTGTTAGTACGCCGGATGTAGCGCGGGCTGCTGAGCATGGTCGGGCGCGTAAGCGTCCCAATAGAGCTAAACCGACCATCCTCCGTCGGTACGAGAAAGTTGTTCAGGTCGGCCAGCTCAGCACGATCCTCCTCGCTGAACCGAACCCGCACCGGGATTTGCCGGCCCTCATTCTGGAAGCGTGGCAGAGTGCTGCCTCGGAGCGCACTGCCAACCAGCCCGGCAAGTGTGGTCGGGTTGACGCCGATGGAGTTGGCCCGCTCGCGGTCGACGACGAGCGCCAATTCGTTGGGTGTCTCGTCCTGTCGCTCATGCAGCGCCAGCACGCCGGGTTGGTTTTCAAAAACCGGCCGCAGGCTCTCTGCCACTTCGTCGAGCTGAATGGGGTCGGCGCCCACCAGTCTCACATAGTAGCGTTCCTTGCGGTCCTGTTTTTCCTCCCCCTCGCCCCGGCGTTCGTAGCCGGTTTTTAGGCCGGGCACCTCCGGCAGCAGCTTGAAAATCCGCTCGGCCATCTCCCTCGGGGGCACTTTGCTTTTTCGATCCGCCTTGAACCAGCCCTCAAGCGAGCCGTACCAGGTGCTGTACCGGACGAAGTATCCCTCCAGCTCAAACTCCTCCTTGCGGGCTTCCAGAATTTTTTCAACCTGCTCAAAATACTTTCCCCGATCTTCCATGTTGAACTGGCTGGGAAAACGGAAAGAGACGTTAAATTGACTCTCCTCCCGTTTTTCATCCACCGAGAATTCCACTTTTTCGAACGTGTGAAAGTACGTCACGCAAAACAGGACAATAAAAATGAATGCCAGATCGAGACGGCGACGGAGATAGTACTGCAGCGCACGGCTGTACCACCTGTTGAACCGCTCAAATGTGGCCTCATAAAATTGGCCAAGCCGGGTGCGAAATGCCGCAGCCAAGCGGCTTGGCCAAGCGGCTTGGCCAAGCGACTTCCGGTCCAGTGTCAGGAATACGCACAGCGGTACAAACACCAGCGCGATGGCAAGTGACGAGAGTAGCGCCGTCACCACGGGAAGGGCCAGGCGCATCATGAAAAAACGCATCTGCCCCTCCACCAGCAACGCCGGCAGGAAAACGATGATGGTGGTGAAGGTCGCGGTGGTAATGGCGAGGCCAATCTCCTGCACGCCCTTGATGCAGGCATCCCGGCGTGACATGCCGTTGTAGTAGTGGCGCTGGATGTTTTCCGCCACCACCACGGAGTTGTCGACCAGCAGGCCCACGCAAATCACCAGCCCAAGGATGGTCAACAGGTTGAGCGACTCGCCTGCGAAATACATCGCGGCAACCGAGATGAACAGGCAGAGCGGGATAGCCAGCGTGATGATCAACGTTATGCGTAGACGCCGCAAAAACAGGTACAACACAATCGCGGCAAAAAACGCCCCGATCTTGCCATTGGTGTAAAGCGTGTTGAGCTGTGTCATCACGATTCCACCCTGATTCATGTACATGTGAAGGTCGAACGCGGCTAACTCGGGGTCCTGTTTCATCCGCTCCAGCTCCGCCACGACCTGATCACACACTGCCACCGTGTTGGCGGTGCTTTCCTTGGTCACCGTGATGGCCATCGCCTTCTTGGAGTTCACGCGCGTGACATAGCGGCGCTCCTCCGGCTCGTATTTCAACACCGCCACGTCGCTGAGGATGACGTTCGTGCTAAGTGGTAGATTCCGTAACTGGTCGATCGTGTGATAGGTACTGGTGGATTTGAGAAGATATTTTTTACCACCGTCCTGCACGTTGCCACTGGCGAGGTTGAAATTGTCGCCGCGCAGTTTTCGTGACAGTGAATAGATGTCGAGGTTGTACGCCTCTGACTTGGCTTTATCGACCTCGATAATGATCTCCTTCTCATCCAGGCCGCGTGCATCGACGTTGGCCACACCGTCAATCCGCGTGAGAGGCATGACGATTTTCTTGTTCACGAAATCATACAGATCCACCTCAGGGGGCAAGTCGTACGCCATGCCAATCATGCAGACCGGCATGCCGGACATGTCCATCTTGTAAATGTACGAGTACTCGACGTCCTCAGGGAAACGCAACTTGGCCCGCTCAACCCGGTCTCGCACTTCGCGGTACGCCACGTCCATGTCGGTGCCCTGCTTGAATTTGAGATAAACCGAAGCCGAGCTGGACGAGCAGGAGGCGGTCATCGAGTCGACTCCTCGCACTGTGCTCAATTCCTCCTCAAGCGGCTGGGCGATTTTCTCCATCACCTCCTGTGGCACAGCCGAGCGCCACGGGACACGAACAGAAAGTGAATAGCCCTCGAACCCCTTGGGGAACAGCTCGAGCTGGAGGCGGGTCGTGGCGATCAGGCCCACGGCGAGGATGGTGAGGAACAGCACGAACATGGTCACCCGGCGGTTGAGGGACAACCGGGTGATCTTCGTGGCGAGTTCGTTGGATTCCATCAGGGTGCCGCTTGGCCAAGCGGTGAAACAAATTGAGGCAAAGGCTGGATCGGGTCAATGCCGCAACCCGCAAGGGCATACGTTGGCCAAGCGCTATAGGTTACTCCGCCGCGCTTGGCTTGGGCGAGCGACCCAATACCGTGGCAAGCGTGTTTTGCAGCGCCTTTTGGGCGTCATCGATCAGCGTGTAAAAAACCGGCACCGCCAGCAGGGTGAACAGCGTGGCCGAGGCCATCCCTCCAATGATCATGAAACCAAAGCTCTCAAAGCTACGCCCCATTGCCGAGGCAGAGGCGAAAGTCAGCGGGATCATCCCAAAGATGGTGGTCATCGCGGTCATCACGATGGGACGGAACCGGTGCCGTGTCGCCAGCAAAAGCGCCGCATTGCGCGCCATGCCCCCAGCGCGAAGGCGGTTGGCGTAGTCGATCAGCACGATGCCGTTGTTGACCACCACACCGATCAGCAGGATGCAGCCCACCATACCCATGTCGTCGATGCTGGTCCCGGTGACAAAATGCGCCCAGATCGCACCGATAGCCGCAAGCGGAATGGTGAGTACGATGGAAAGCGGCATCAAGACACTCTCAAACAGGAACGCGATAAGCATGTAGATAAAGATAACCGACAGGCCCATGGCGATCAGGCTGGCCGACACCTCGTCATCATCGAAAGTCTCCGGCGGATTGTTGAACGAGACACCCTCAGGCAGGTCGATATTTTTCTGAGCCTCATAAATCGCCTTCCGGGCCTCCCTCTCCTCGCCCGATTTGAGCTTCATACTAATGTAGTAGCTGACCTTTTTGTCGGATCGCCTGATGGAGGATTGGCTCTTGAGCATGGCCGGCTTGGTCAAAGAGCCAATGGAGGCATCGCGGCCGTCATCGCTCTTGACGTGGTAATTGTTAATGTCCTCCAACTCGGCACGATCCTCCTCGCTGAACCGCATATTCACCGGGACTTGCCGACCGTTGCCCTTAAAATCCGCCAACGATCGGCCGCGCAGGGCACTGCTAACCACGCCGGCCACATCATTCGGGCTGACGCCAATGGAACTGGCCTTGTCGCGGTCAATCATCAACGCCATCTCATTTGGCCCTTCGTCGGAATCCTTGTCCTCCAGCGAAAGTACGCCCGGCAGGTTTTCGAAAACCGGACGCAGAAGCTCACCCACCTCCTGCAGTTGCCGTGCGTCATCCCCGACTAGACGCAAATGATGGCGAGATTTGTGATCGTTTCGCTTCTCGCCACCCGTGTCCATCCCGGAATAGAAAACGCGTACACCCGGGATCTCTGGGAACATCTTGTAAAGTTGGTCCGGAATTTCTTCACGCGGAATCCCCGCCGTTCCCGCCTCCTTGGAATAGTCCGCCTCAAAGTCGCCATAGGAGTGCTTGTTGAACTCAATTCGGTAACTGGATATCCCCAGCTCCACCTTGTTCGTCTCCACGATGTTTTCCACAGATGTGAAAAAATCATTTTTCTGATCGATCGTAAAATGTTCGGGGAAGCGCACCTTCATGCGGAACTCATCCGGGTCATCCCTGCGGTAGCCGGCGAACTCCACCTTTTCAAACCCATAAAAATACGTGCCGGACAGCAGTACGATCAGGATAAAAGCCAAATCCAGCCGACGACCGAGGTAATACTTCAGCGCCTTGTTGTAGACCCCGTTCAGCCGTTCAAACGTCCAGCCATAGATCGCCACAAGTGCCTTTTTGATGCGATCCCGCTTGCGTTTACGGGGGGCGTTGCCGTCCGGGTGCATGGTTCCCACCGTCAGGTAGACGCTCAATGGGATAAAAATGATCGCTATACAAAGCGAGGCCAGAAGGGCGGAGACTACCGGCAAGGCGAGCCGATACAGCATGAATCGCATTTCGCCACCCACGAGTAACGAGGGGAGAAA
>CAJXAU010000024.1 GCA_913050205.1 uncultured Verrucomicrobiota bacterium | reverse complement strand
TGCTCTTGGCCCCGGATGGGGTGATTTGATCGAGCGGTATCACGGTGTCCTTTTGACTGATCGACACAAGATTCAACGATTTGGGGTCGATTTTCAGTGTCATTTGCTGCTTGGTTGCCTCGGTGATGCCGGTGCAAATCAGAAACGTCCCTTCAATTTTCCAAGTGCCGTGCAGCTTGTTGTTTGCCTCGTTTTGAGGGTAGGCGGTGAATCTGTTTTCCAGTTTCAATTCCAAATGCAAGGGTTGAGGATCGTTGGTGCCGATGTTCAGCATGGTGGCCTCGTAGACTCCGATCATTGGGTCAGGTTTCTTCTCCTCGGCAACGACCGGGAGCGCTTGCTGCGGTGCAGGCGCCGGTGAGTTCGTGATAGCCGGTTTGGATTGAGAGTCGGCCGGCGGAGCGGTTTGTGATTCGCCGCAGCCGCTAATGCCAAGGCATATCATGGCGGCGATCATGATGTGTTTCAGGTTCGTACTCATTGTGATCGCTTGGCCAAGTGGATGATCGCCGTATTACTTTTGTTTTGTGTCACTTAGTCGCCAAAGTGTCAGGGAGTCTCTGTCCTTGATCAGTAGTTTATTCTTCAGCAAAACCGGTGCAGCCCAGGTTGGGTTTTCCGCGACCTTGTAACGGGTCACAACCTCGGTCTTGGCACCGGCAGCCTTGAGTACCTGTAGTTCGCCGTCGTCAATCAAGGCCAACACGTGCCCGGGCACTGAAAGGAAGGTGACGTTGTCCCCGGTGCGTCCCGGGCCTTTCCAGAGAATCTTGCCGTTGGAGGTGTCGATGCAGAACAGCTCACCGAGCCCGTAGTGGGAGAATCCGTACAGCCGGTTGCCGTTGATCACCGCAGTACTCATGTCCAGCGCGGCTCGGGTTTGGTGCCATTTTTCGGTGACAATCCATTTATTGTTCTTGAGGTGGGGGTGTATGCTGCGGATACCACGCTTTTCGCCTCCAACTAAAATATGGCCGTTGTGAACGGTCGGGGTAGGCATGTTCTGATTCGTGCCGCGGTGTGGCAGATGGTACTTCCAAAGGGTACGTCCGGTTTCCAGTTCGACGCCGAGCAGGTCTTCGTGATTCCACTCGACGATCTGCCTCACCCCTTCTATCTCCGCGTAAAGCGGGGAGGAATAAGCGGCGCCGTCCTTGCCATTGCGCCAAACTTCCTTGCCGGTCTCAACATCCATCGCGGAGAGGAAACCTGATTCGTCGTTGCCGAAGTGGAGGTAAACGCGATTGTCGACCACGAGTGGTGATGTGCAGGCACCCCAGTAGGGATGTGGTCGCTTACCGAATTTGGCACGATGGTCCACACGCCAAAGCATCGCGCCGGTGTTTGCGTCCCAAGCCGTGAGAATGCCGGTGATGCTGAGCGTAAATAATCTCCCATCTGCCAGCGCTGGATTGGCTTTCGGCCCCTTGCCGTGTGGTTCCCCACCGCCGCCTTCCTTGAACGGTTCGACGTAGCGATTTCGCCATTTCGGTTTGCCTGTTTCAAGATCGAGACACCAGACCACTTCATCGTTCTTTTGTCGGGTATGCAAATAAAGTCGCTCGCCGTTGACGGCAATTGTTCCGTAGCCATCGCCGACCTTGGTTGTCCAACCCTGCTCGAGTGACTTGGGCCATTTTGCGGGTGGCTCGAAATGCGGAACCCAGCCGTCACGGTTTGGCCCAAGCCAGCCGGGCCAGGTGATCTCCGCACTGTGCGGGGCCGTGGTCAGCGTCGCAAAAAACAGAATGAGAATTGTCAGTCGAGACATAGATTAAGCGGTCGGCACGCTACCGTAACCGGCTTCGGCTCACCAGTCGCAATCGCCCCGTGAAGGCAGGAGATTGACCAACTGACATTCGGCAGGCAACGTGTGGGTGCAACGTGAATTACCTCTTGGAGACAGAGATCAAACCGGTTGGCCAAGCGGACAACTCGCTGTCGTTGCATCAGCGATATCAGTCACTGCGGTATCGAGCGCTTGGTTTTCCCGGTCAAACACTGGCGAGCATTAGGCCAGCGTCAATCGACATGAGGCTCGGCAATGCTCCCGGGCAGGTTTCACCGATGGCCGGGGCATCGCTTGGCCAAGCGCTTGGCCGTCTGGAGATTCGACCATTCATCGATGGCGGCCAACCGGAGATTCGTGTCGCGCGGCGCGAGGTGGCCTACGGTGTCAGCCCTTTTCCTTCGGTCCTCGATGAAGTGGGCTAAATAACATGAAAAATACCAGAGTCGCCTCGGTACAATTTGAGCACCTGCCCGGTGACAAGGAGGCCAATCTGAACAAGGTGCGCCGATTCGCCGCCGAGGCGGCAGGGCAGGGCGCGGAGTTGGTGGTTTGCCCGGAGATGTGCGTGACCGGGTATTGGTTTTTGCGAGACCTGTCTCACGCTGAACTGGATGCGTTGGCAGAGCCCATCCCCGATGGCCCGACCACACGAGAGTTGTTAAGCCTGTCGCGTGAGCATGGCATTAGCATTGGAGCTGGTTTTCTCGAGCGAAGTGATCAGGGGGAGTTGTTTAACAGTTATGTTGTGGCGATGCCGGACGGGAGCCATGTTCGGCATCGTAAGTTGCATGCGTTTGTGAATGAGTATGTGTCGAGTGGGAGCGAGTTCACAGTGTTCGATCTGCCCGGCGGAAACCGGGCGGCAATTCTTATTTGCTACGACAACAACCTGTTTGAAAACACGCGGATGGTGGCGTTGCATGGGGCGGAAATCCTGATTGCGCCCCATCAGACCGGTGGCTGCCGCACCCCCAGTCCGCGTTGCATGGGGGTAATCGACTCGGCTTTATGGCATGATCGCGAGTCCAATCCGGAGGCGATCGAGGCGGAGTTTCGTGGGTCGAAGGGGCGCGAGTGGCTCCTGCGCTGGCTGCCCTCCCGGGCGCATGACAACGGCATGTTCCTGATCTTCAGCAATGGCGTTGGTATCGACGGCGACGAGGTGCGAACCGGCAACGCGATGATCCTCAATCCCTACGGGGAAATCCTCGTTGAGACGTGGGCGGCTGCGGACAAAATGATCGTGGCCGACCTTGAAGCGGAGCACATGAGGATGAACATTGGGATGCGCTGGATACAATCCCGGCGTCCGAATCTTTACGAGCCACTGGCCAAGCCGACCGGCCGCGAGATGGACACGCGCACAGTGCGGTTCAAAGGTATCGAGGAAGGGAGTTGACCCTCCGCTTGGCCAAGAGCTTGGTTACTCGGATATCGTCACCAACGCACTCCATTCACCCTTATAGAACGCTCGGGCATGGATGGGTTTGCCCGGTGGCAGTGTTGTTTTTCCTGAGTCAATCCGTCGGGCGGTGGAGGTTGGCTTACCGCCGATCTGCCGAGGATCGGTGCCGTCGGTGGTGACGTACAACTCACCGTTCCCTGCTTCAATCTCGATCTTAGACTTATCTGCAGCGAGTTGATACGTCGGGGCGGGAACATCGGAGATCACCCCGTGGCGGTAGAGTTGGGAAAGGACAATCTCGCTACGTACGGGGAAATAATCATTGACCAAGCGATCGATCTCCCTCGCCCAATCCTCGTCGCGGGTACGGGGGCGGCGTTCGGTTGAGGCACGACCGCCGGAAGGCGTGTAGCCGGAGTCACCCCAGCGGGCGGACTCGCAAACAACGGACATTCTGATTTCATCGATCCGCTCCTGAAACCGTTCCAGCACTTTTTCCGGCGTGAGCACACCTTCGTTATAAAAGTGTTTCTGAATTCGGTCCCCAACTCGCACCCGGAATTCCTCGTTATCCAGACACTGCTGCCAGATCCATTGTGGATTGCTGCTCGAGTAGTGGTTTCCTGCGGGAAAAGGGCCGGTGCGATCCTCACGCACATCGCGAAAAGTATGTTCGGCATCCCAGACAAAGAATCGGAATCCATCCCGCTTTTTGCGATGTCGCAGGCCGTACCAGTTGTTCGGGCCGAAGTTTTGTCCCCAAGCGCTGACCGGTGCGTCGTAGTTACCTCCATAAAAGATCACCAGCATGTAATCGATCAGGTTGTCCACCTCCAGCAGGGCCTCGTAGTCGAGGTTTTCGGTTCCGTCCGGGTTCTTCCCGAGAATCCGGAAATAGGCCTCGTTAGATTCAAGCCCCTCATGGGCGATGTCACAAAGCCGGCCCCATGCGTCGAGGTTGCCGTCGTTGGCCATCACGCCGACGGACATTTTGCGATCCTCGAGATAGGTGCGCCCTTTTTTGATTGCGTCGTAATTTTCCTTTTTGCCGCCGAGATACGATGCGCCATAGGAGGCCTTGATGCGTTCGCAGGTGTTAAACACCCCCCAGTAGTGGCCGTTGATGAACAGGTGGTAAAACTTGCCCCGGGCGGCCGGTTGGCCCATCGCCAGTTGCAGATCCCGGTTAAACTGGTCCCGAAGGAAAATAGTGCGTTCCTTGTCACCGATATGCCACGAGTAGTTTTGGAATGTTCGCAGATCAATGTTATGGAACTCCTTTGCCCCCTCATCACCAAAAAGTGGGTACTTTAGTTTTGATGGGCCATAGGTGTCTCTAAAAAACAGGCGGAATGAATGTTTTGGGTTGGAGCTGCGCCGACTGAAGCCACCTCGAATCCGGATGCCGCAGTCAATTTGGAAACCTTTTGTGCCGTCCGGATGAATCAGTTCCATGGAGGCCGGGCGCTCGGCTTCTCGGCCATCCCACTCGGCGTTGGCATAGATGCCGCGCTCGCCGTCAAGCAGGTGGTCGAGATTCATGACGAGCGAAAAAGAGGGCAGCGAGTGAAAGCCCTTGATGAGATCCTTCGCGTAGCGGGGATCATTCACAATGCGCTGATCCATCCCGTAGTCGACCTTGTTTTCGCCCCATGTGAACGGGAAATACTCCGGCGGTAAACCGTCCGGGGATTGCCTCACAATATCATTCAAAAAGAGAAACGTGCGGGTCGTTGGTGCGGAGGGTTTGTGTCCATTTTTGAATGCCGCAGTGCGGAGAGTGGTCGTCTTCGAAATTTCAACCGGGGACTCGTACACCTGTCCGTTTTTGGCGGTTGGTCGCGTGCCGTCTAGAGTGTAGCGGATTGTGGCGTCCTTGGTTTTAGTCGAGAGTTCGAGCTGGAATGCCTGCTCGTGCCAGCCGCGTTTTTCGCTGAACTTCACGGCCTTGACCGTTCCGGCGAGCGGCTGTGCGTTGGCTTTCCCCGGGGTGGGGCTGAGGAAGCCGCGCTTGTGGGCTAGATCTTTCTTTTGGCCGGGCAGGATGCCAAAGGCGATATCCTTTTTTTGATCCGGGTATTTCGGGGCGATTTCGTCGATCACGGTTTCGCCGTCACTGGCGATTAGCCCGAGGTACTCACCCTTGCCGCGCAGGGCAAAATTGGCGTGCAACGGTTTGCCAGCGACACGCTTATCCTTGCCTGACATGAACACTACCACAAATTGCCCCGGTTCGATTTGAGTTTCCGGAAATGTCCAATTGGCCAAGCGCTTACGGTTGTCGGTCAGTGCGGTGCCGGTGAGATTAATGGATTCGGTGCCGTAGTTGTGCAGTTCAATCCAGTCAGAAAAATCACCGTCCTCGTCCCTGAGCCCGGAGTCGTTGATGGCGACAATCTCGTTGATGACCACGGTGGGCTCGGCCGCTTGGCCAAGCGCAACCAAGGCAGAAAACATCAGGCCGATTATGAAACTGCGAAACTTCATGGCTTATCCTGCGCTTGGCTTTCGTGTTCGCGGATGGCGGCGAGTTCCTCGCGACTCGCTTTGCCATCGCCGTTGGTATCGAATTGTTTCCAGCGAGACCGGCGCTCGCCTCCACTGCTGCCGGAGCGTTCACCGCGAATCCCTGCCACGATCGTGCGGATATAATTGTCGTATGGGTTGTAGTTATTTTTCTTGAGATTATCGAGAAGACGCTGTTTTTCATTGTCATCAATTTTGCCGTTTTTATTGGCGTCATAACGAGCGGTGACATTCTTAATTTCAGTGCCCCGGGCGGTGTCCCATTCGCTGCCGTCGAAGCGTCCGTTTTTATTTTTGTCGTATGCAGCCAACCAGCGTTCGGGCGGTTTGGGTGAGCTGCTGGAGCGTCCGCCCCGACTTTCGCGAGCCCGCCGGATTTCGTCGTGACGCCCGTCCGAAAATTTCTTCGTAGCTAAACGCATGGTGTTCCTTTCAGTTTTATTGAGGAAACCATCTTTGTCGGCGTCGAATTTCTCGAGCATAGATTTGCGAACCTCAGCAAGCGGGGATTCCCCCGGTTTTTCGGGGAAGGCGTAAAGGAATGGCCTGGGAACGTTCGATCTGCGGGATCTGGAGCGGGAATCCTGAGCGATTAAATCGGCCGAAACGATCAGGCACGAGGTCAGGACGGTGATGAGCAGTAGTGATTTGTTCATGTTGGTCACGGGACGTCTTCGTCACATGATCACCGGGTGCGCGGAGAGTTCCACTCGGCCCGGGAAAAAACAAGCCGTCATTAGTCTTCTTTTGGGGTTAATTTAAGCGATTTTAGGTCGATAACGAATCCCGATATGGGTGTGACCGCCTGAACGATGGCCCGGTGTTCGCCTTCGTCGAGTTCAACGGTGCCGATGTGGACTGACTGGTACTGGTCCCATGTGCCGGTACTGTTCACGGCGTGAACGAGTTCGTTTTGGCCGATTCGCAACTGAATCCGGTTGACCTTGGCTTTTCCTTCGAGTGCCCAATTGAGGTGGACATCGTAAACCCCAGCTTGCTTGGTTTTGAGCGACCACGCTGCTCGGTCGTTTTCGGCCCGCCAGAAGCCGAGATTACGATGTTTTTCCTCAAACATTAGCGAATCCCCATAAATCTCGGTGTTCGCGGCCGTGAGTAGCAGGGTGCCATCGTCGGATTCCTCGACAACAGCTGGGCTGTTCCCGGGAAACAACTTTGGGGGTGCGGCAGAGGCGTTGATGTAGGCGATCAGGTCGGCCAGTTGCTGGTCGTTGAAAACCTGCTCGAACCCTTCCGGCATCAACGACCGGCCCAGCCCGGTAAGTGACTTGATATCGGCCCGGAGTACTTGACGTTGTTGTCCGTTCAAATCCATCAACGTGACGCTGTTGGCACCCTCGTTGGTAATCATGCCAGCGAGTTGATTGCCGTCACTCGTGGCGAGCGCATAAACGCTGAATCGATCCTCGACTGCGGAGTTTGGGTTGAGGATGGCGGTCAACAATGCGCGGGGTGTTTTGTCGGCAATCGCGGCAAGGTCAGGGCCTGCCGCATTGCCGGTGTTGCCGAGTTTGTGGCATGCGGCGCAATGCGTCGCAAAAAGAAGTTCGCCGGAAGCGGGCATGCCCTTGAGGGGGCTTACTTTTGCCAATCGGTCTGTCACCAATTTATCGCGCTGAGTGTTTTGCCTGCCAAAGTGAACGGTTGCCTGTTCGCGAATCGTCTTGTTGGGGTGCTGCTTGAGCAGTTGGCGGTATGCTGCGCTAATTTCCCCGGGGAGAACGAGTTTGTTGTCTATCGCGAACAGCAGCCCAATCGTCTTGTTTTCATCGTTCAGGATGTGTTGGAGAACCCGGTTTTTTCGGTTTGGCGAGTAGCTTTTCCAGTGGGTCAGCAGGGAGGCGGTGGCGGGGTCGCGCTTGTTGAGTTCATCCAGCGCGAGGTCGAACAGGGGAGTCGGGGAGAGTGCGCCAAGTTGCCGGTGCAAAATCGTCCTGACCTGAGCCGGGTCATCTGAAATGTTCGCGAGAAGCCGGAGGGCAGCAACGCGATCATCGGTTTCGGCACGATTGTTTTCAACAATGTGATTCAGCGAGTCGAGCAGTTCGTCATTGAGGCCAAGCTCCGACTTGGGGAGGTCACGTTTTTGAGCATTTTCAATCAGGGAGGAAAGCGCGGTTAACCGCCAAGTTTCCAGTTTGTCGATATTGGCCGTGAGGTTCAGGAGCAATTTCTTGATTTCATCGGCTTCTGCCTCAGCGCCGGCGAGGGCCAAAAGATTCCCGGTCAATTGGCCATATGAGCCGATATTCCCAGCGCTAATCAGTTCGTTGAGGATATTTACTGAGTGGCCGGTTGCGGACGAGGCGATGGCGGTTTGAAGGTCAGGTTCGGTGGTTGATCGCTTGGCCAGTCTGCCAAGCAGTTTGCCGGCGCTGGGGGATTTCCATTCGCCAAGGGAATACGCGAGTTGGGCGCGGACGCGAGGGGCGTCGTCGGCAACGGCTTGGCCAAGCGCTTGGCCAAGCGCATCCGCCTCGTTGGCGCGAAACAACGGTTCGGCCACACGGATGGCATGTTCCCGAACGCCGGCGTGCTGGTCGGCCAGGCCCAGCCGAATGTGCTCCGGTTGGATTTGGTTCAGCCCCTCGAGGGTGCAGAGCGCGTGTAGGCGGGTCGTCGGTCGTTTGCTGTTTTTGAGCAGCTTGGCCAAGTGCGCCGTCGCAGAGGCATCTCCCCGATCAACCAGAAGCCGTTGAGCTGTGTCCCGTTGCCAGCCGCTTGGGCTGTCAAGGGCGGCAACCAGTTCGGGTACCGTTTTGTCGGCCAAGCTGGGAATAGGGCGAGGCGTTTTGTCTGCTGGAAAAATACGGTAAATGCGGCCCCGGTCGGAGCCGGCACGGAGTTGTAATTTGCGTTCGACGTCGTTGGGGATCCACTCCGGATGCTCGAGGACGAGTCGGTAAAAATCGGCTATCCACAACGCTCCGTCCGGGCCGGTCTTGAGCATGGTCGGCCGAAACCACGCATCCCGAGAGGCGAGAAATTCCTGCGCGTTTGCCCCCTCGGGGCGGCTGCTTTGAAAACTGAGGCCGTTTGGCGTGAGTACCTCACGGCGTACGACGTTATAGGCCGGGGCGCTGACGAAAAGGAGTTGGCCGTTCGGGGCTTCAAACAGCTCGTCTCGGTAGGGAGTGGGACTGTTTGCGGCGGTGATGTGGTTCGCCGTACCGACCACGTTGAATCGCTGCACCGCCCGGCTGATGCTCCGGATGATATGAGACTGGTCGTAGTTGCCCAGACCCTGTCGGTTGCGAGGTGATCTAAGCTGGGGGTTGCGTCGTATGTAATGTTCGGGGAACGGGTAATGCCAGCCGATGGACGGGTTGTTGTTGCCGAACCAATTGCCCCAGTCGTCGCGGCGTCGACCAAATTGCGTTTGGCCGGCCTGCGTGTCGAACGCGAGCGTGTCCGGATGAAAACGAAAATCACGACCGCGTATGTTGACGGAAAGTTTTTTGCCGGGAGAGCTGATGATGCCGCCACTGTCGCCATTCGCGGCGTAGACCCAGTTGTCCAAGCCGTATTCAAAACCGTTCATGCGATGCTGTTGGTTGCCTTCGCCGAATCCGGTGAAGAGCACCTTGGTTTCGTCTGCCTGCAGGTCTCCGTTGGTGTCGCGGGCGAAAAGAATGTTGGGTGCTGCGCTTATGAGAACACCATCGCGCCAAGGCATCACGCCGCTTGGGTAAGGCAGGGCATCGAGAAAAACGGTCGAGTGGTCATAGCGTCCGTCTTTGTCTCGATCCTCGAGGACACGGACACGTCCGCCCGGTTCTCCGTTATCGTCCAGCCCCAGCGGGTAGTCGGCCATCTCCACGACCCACAAGCGGCCGTGTGCGTCCCACTCGAACGCCACAGGATCCAACACAAGTGGCTCGCTGACCATGAGTTCCAGTTTGTGCCCCGGTAGGGTTTCGATTGCGTTGGCGGAGTCCTCGGGGGATTTGGGTAGAGGCATTACGCCGCGCAGGAGTTCATCGTATGAACGTCGATCGACCAGATTGGGCAAATGTGCGGTGTCCTCATTTTGTACCCAGAGATGATCCGAATGAAACCAGGCACCGTTGTTGTTGTGTTCCCCGCCGCGGACAATCATCGGGATCGCGTTGGCATCACTACGGAGTCCGGACATGACTTCGCGCGTCCAGCCGATGCCCCAACCGAGAATCGGTTGAGGCACGTAGAGGTGAAACGAATACCGTGTTTCGTTGGAGTGAATGACGTCAAGATAGCCGTCCTTGTTGATATCAACAAAACGCACCCCGTTGTCGCTCCCGTCTTTGCGAACGATGCGAACGTCCTTGGGTAGGTTGAAATGAGTCGGAAGCCATTTACGTTGGCCCTTGTTCCATTTCAGAACCGCTTGGTTTTGTGGGTTGCCAACGATGATTTCGCAGATGCCATCGTTGTCCGTGTCCCGGAGGCGGACGCCGTTGTCTCGCCCCCCGATGGTGGTGGCAAGCGCTTGGCCGTCGATCTCCAGCCCTTGGCCAAGCGCTTGGTCTTTTTGCCAGACGCTGCCGTCGAAGTGCCAAATGCCACGGATCGTTTCGTTGCTGATAAACACCGAGGCGTTGCCGCTTGTCTGCAGAACCCCGAACCGGGCTCCGGCATCCAAGTGGTTGCCGTCCGAATCGACCTGAACCAATTGAAAGGGGAACGAAGTGGTGATCCAGCGCTTGGCCTCTGGATCCCAGAGACGGGTCTGTTGCAAAGTTTCGTTTCCGATGATCGCGTCCATAAACCCATCGTTATTCAAGTCGAGTAGTCGCACACCGTTGTCCTGTCCGTTTGTCGACTTGAGGGGGTGGCCTCCGAGAAGGTTTTTCGTGAGTCGTTCGTGGGCTTCGCGAAAGTTGAGAAACTTTACCTTATTGCCGTGGGTCTCGGTGATGTGATCAATCCACTCAATCATCTGTGTGTTTTGCACCCAACCGTGAGGGTGAAAGACAAAATTAAAAACGCCCTGCTTAAGGACGGTGGCATCAATGGCGGCCTTCCAATCCTCCACGGTCACTGGGTTGTTGTTGCCGTGGAGGTGTTGCGCCTCCCAATCGCTTGGGACCATGCATGGCATCTCCCAAATCTGACTGCCCACCGCGTAGGGGTATGGGTAATTTTCGATCGTAACGACGTAGGAATCGAACGGGACGTATTTTTCAAACTTCGCACCGCCGTCGGCATCGGTGAGGAGAGCGTCGGGGAGGGACTTGTCGGCGGCGGTGAAGATGTTGAATACCGAGGTGTCCATCTGCAGGAATTGACCGGCAGGATTGTTGCGCATCAGGAGTTCAGAGAAAACACGCGGGCTGGGGGTGTTTTGTGAGTCGCAACAAGGCGTGCGGAAGGCAACCGGCAGGTTGTTGGGGATATTGTTCAACAGATCGACTCCGCCGTGGTAGGTATTCTTGGCAGGGACAAAATTTCGTCCGCCAAGGATGGGGCAGGGGTGACTCAGGGTGTGCACCTCGATCGTGACACCTTCCTTCAGCCACTGCTGTAAATGGGATTCCGTGGGGGTAATTGAGTTGCAAAAAATGCTCAACGGCGCACGGCCATCGATTTTTTTTAGTCGCTCCAGAATGGGGCGGCAATAGCTCTCGTATCGACCATGATCGCGCATGTCGTCAATACCCAGCGTGACAACGGCTTGCACACCTTCCTCGCCAACCCATTGAGGCGTGGTGAGTTTTGGGAAATGTAGATTCACGTAAAATGGATCCTCCCCGTCCAGATAAGCCAGACGATTGGCCTTGGGCTGGGAAAGGCCCTGAAGGGTGAAGGCGAAAAAAATGGCCAACGAACCCAGTGCTTGGCCAAGCTGTCGCACGATTAAATACAGTCGATTCATGAGAACAGGACGAGAATGCACTTGGCCAAGCGCCGAGGCAAGTTTTGGAAAAATCGGCTTCTCAAAAAAAATCCTAAAGAATTCCGGGAGGGTGCCGATGGTATATTCGTGCAGCGCGATTGCTAGATCGCAGGTTAACGGAAAACGCCTGAAAGTTTTCCAGCGGCAAGGATGCCGTTTTAACAATAACAGACGAAAGGACTTGTCTTATGATAATCAATACGAACGTTGCCGCTTCGGCAGCATCCCGCA
>CAJXAU010000023.1 GCA_913050205.1 uncultured Verrucomicrobiota bacterium | reverse complement strand
GGGTCGCCTTTGCTCCGGAACTCCACGCCCTGATGCAGGGTAGGCAGAAAACCACTTCCCCAGAGACTGTTGCCGGCACCGGCCACACTGCCGGTAATTAACACAACATAACTCGGCAAATCCCTGTTTTCCGTTCCCAGCCCATAGCTCACCCACGAACCGATGCCCGGCCGGCCAAACCGCTCGAAGCCAGTGTGCAAAAACAATTGCGCCGGCGCGTGATTGAACTGCTCCGTGCGAACCGTTTTAACGACGGCCAACTCGTCCGCCACAGCTCCCATCAACGGTAAATGCTCAGACAATTCCAATCCGCCTTGGCCATGTTGGTGGTACTTGAACCGCGTCCCCAACAGAGTTGGGTGCTCGCGAATGAATGCCAACTGCTTGCCCTTGAACATATGGTCCGGGCACTTCTCCCCATTTCGTTTGACCAGCTCCGGTTTGTAATCAAACAAATCCAAATGCGACGGCCCGCCGACCAGATGAATATAAATAATATTCTTCGCCCGGGGAACTCGATGCGGCCTGCCCGGAGCCAGCGGCTCCGAACCGGAGGCGGCAAACAAGTCGCCGTTCAACGCCGAGGCCAAACCCATCGCGCCGATCCCGGCGCCGGTATGCTTCAAAAACTCGCGGCGAGTCTCGCCCAGATAATAGTTCTGCGGAGTCATCGGTCAGCCTTTCACAATTCCCTCATCCAGATTTAACAAAATGTTTGCCACGGTAAACCACTTGGCCAAGCGCTTGGGTTCTCCCTTTCGAATAACCAACCCTCGAGCCTCGCCCACCAGCGCCACGGCCGCTTTCGGGTCGGCGGCCAACTCCTCAGCCCGCTTGGCCAAGAGTGATTTCAGGTAATCGATCTCAACCGGCTTGGCCTCTCTCGACAGCGCCACCCGGAACGCGAACCGAATCCGCTGTTCATCTGTGGCCAAGCCCGGTTCATTGACAATGCGATTGGCAAACGCCAACGCCATCTCAACGTAGGCTTGGTCGTTCAGGAGTGTCAACGCCTGCAGCGGCGTGTTGGTCCGGGGGCGATCCACCACACAGGCACCACGATCCGGCGCATCAAAGTTCACAAAACTCGCGTACGGCGCTCCTCGACGCCATACCACATAAACTCCCCGGCGAAATCGATCCTCGTTTTTCGCCGGGACGAACTTGGGCGCGTTGCGCCCGACATGACGCCAAATCCCCGCCGGCTGCGGCGGATAAATCGGCGGCCCGAACATTTTACCTTCAAGCAAACCGCTTGTGGCCAGTGCCGAGTCCCGGATCATCTCCGCACTCATCCGCACGCGGGGGGCTCGAGCGTACAGCTTGTTTGCCGGATCTTTTTCCAAATGCTCAGCCGAAACCATCGACGCTTGACGATAGGTATGGCTCATCACGATCAACTTATGGATGTGTTTCATCGACCAGCCGCTCTCGACCAACTCCACCGCAAGCCAATCAAGCAGTTTCGGGTGAGTCGGGGACTCTCCCTGCGTTCCAAAATCCTCCTGTGTCGATACGATGCCCTGCCCCATGAACGCCGCCCACCACCGGTTGACCACCACACGGGACATGAGTGGATTCTCCGGCGCGACCAACCACTTCGCCAAACCGAGACGATTCGCCGGCAACCGGTCGTCGAACGCGTGCAACACCCCGGGCGTACCAGTCGTCACCCTCTCGCCGGTATTCAGATAGTCTCCCCTCAACATCACCCGAGTCTCCCGACCGTTCGTCATCTCGTTCATCACGAGGGTCGAGTTGGGGCGAATGGTATCGAGCTCTTTTTTTAACTCAGCAAGAAGCTTATCCAACTCCTTCAGACGCGGATGATGGGACTCATAGTAATCGGCCAAGCGCTTGGCCTGTGTGGCACTCCGTTTTTTTGCCATTAGTGCATCCTGCACATCCACCGGCAGGGTGATCTTGGCGGGATCATCGTCCACCACCGACAAACGCAGTCGCCCAATGGTGCGGCCACCCCCATGGTTTTGAACAAGACGAAACTCGATTACACTCCCCGCACTCACAATCAGCTTCTTCTTCAACACAAACACCGCATCGTGTGGCTTGCCGAACTGCGGGTTGATTGCCCAGCCGGTTTTGTCGCTGTCATCGATCGCGCCAGACACATCATATTTGGGCTGCGAAAACGAGGCGGTTGCCCGGGAGAAAGCCACCTTCTCTCCGTCCACTCTCAACTCAAAGCGGTTCAGAACGAAATTCGGGTTTTCCGGAATGTCAAAATTTCTCCCGGGCCCCATCTTTTCCAAAGAATCATCCAATAAAGCTTCCAGACGGATTGCGGCGATTTGTTGTCGCTTCACCATCTTTTCTCGAATCGTGTAGGTCGACCCTCCCGGGTTTTTACCGTGAATTAGCACGCTTCGATCCGTCTTAAATGTGTGGCTCGCTCCTCCGGTTGCCTCGAATTGATCCACTTCAAGCACACTCCAACGGGGAGCATTTTTCAGAGACTCAACGGCAGCAGCCTCCCACTCTTTTTGCTCAACAATAAGGGACCGCCTGATGTTCACCTTCTCCGCCTCGCGGGATTTCATCTTTTCCGTCAGCGCAGTTCGCCTGTCCGCCCTGGCACCGGTCAACGGCAGATCCATTTTGGGGCCGTAAAAATCCCACGTGACTCCACTTGTGTTTTTCACCTCAAGCGGCGTGTTGTTGAAGAAGGAAAACAACTCGTAATATTCCTTCATCGAAATCGGATCATATTTGTGGTCGTGACACTGCGCGCATTCCAAAGTCGTACCAAGGAAAACTGTGCCGGTCGTGTTGACACGGTCGATGACCTGATTAACCCGATTCGACTCGGGATGCACCCCCGCCTCCACGTTGCAGGTTGGTGAACGATGAAAGCCGGTGGCGATTTTTTGTGAAAGTGTTGCCTCCGGAAGAAGATCCCCGGCCAATTGCTCAACCGTGAATTGGTCAAACGGCATGCCGGAGTTAAACGCCTCAATCACCCAGTCTCGATACGCCCAACTCTCGCGCAGTTGATCTGCCTGAAATCCGTTGGAGTCAGCATATCGTGCAAGGTCAAGCCAGCGCCTCGCCCACTTTTCTCCGTATTGCGGACTCGCCAATAGTCGATCAACCAATCGCTCATACTCCTGTGCAGATGGGTTGAGGAGGAACGCCTGCCCTTCTCCCGGCTGGGGAGGTCTGCCGACAAGATCGAGGTATAGCCTGCGAAGTTGCCGTTCCGGCTTGGCCAAGCGCGAAAAACCAAGCCCCTCCTTGGTTAATCGCTTTTGGATGAACCAATCCACCGGACTCGCCACTGCCCCGACCTTGGCCAAGCGTGGCATCTTGGGGCGGACGGGGCGCTCATACGCCCAATGTTCGCCATCAGACTCCGCAGCCGACACACAGACCGAAGGGAAAACCCCCAGCACTGCCCCGAGACTAAACAGGATTTGCGTTAACCTACACCTCACGTAATTGCGAAAAACTTAGCTTTCAAAGCGTTTTTTGCAACCGGTTTCAGTCAAAAATAGAGTTAAAGCAGCCCGAAAAACACTCTCCAGAAAAAAAAGAATCCGGGGGGACAAGGTTGAAGAAACCTTCAATCCCCCCGGGGATAATTCGAGCTAGCAATGTTAGACTTAGTAGACATCCACGACAGCGCTTGCGAGCCCACACCGTGCGGAACGCGAGGGAAAATATAGAGTTTCCTTAGAGAGTCAACCCTTATTTTGTTTTTTTTGAAAAAACTTTTGCCCCCCCAAAAAACTACTCAAGCGACCTTGGCAAATAGCCGACCGAGGTTTGAATCGAGTGCGTGCAGGAACATCCCGCGCTGGTCTCCGGAGCGAGCAGCATACCCCCTGCCGGGATCAAGCCCAGCCAGCACCCACTGCGGATGCCCTCGAACTGCGTGCGCTTGTTGGTATCCAGATTCCACATCCCATGAAAGTAGTGGCGAAAGAACATACTATGGCGACTCGCAGACATGGTGCCACAGCCGCGCCGCTCCGGCAGGTCATCTCGAATTTGCTTTCCTGTTTTCAGGTCGAACGCCCATTGATCCGAGTAAAACGTATCTCCCACGATTACCGGGTGCTGAAGGTGTCCACTGTGGTGCCCCTTCCCTTCCTTGTGGTGATCCTCCCAAAGGAGGCTGCCCGGAGGGAGAAAAGTCGGGGCATCCCCCCCCTCATCTGTAACACGCCTTGATGCCGATAGCGCATAGGTGTGGTAGTTCTTGTCCTTGTCCGTGCCGGTGGCGATCAACATGTCGTCAGCGTAAACGAGGTAGGTCATGAACTGGAGCTTGGAAAAATCGTGATCCCGCTCCCACTGGCGCTGCCCGGATTTCAAATCCAACGCAACCAGTTTTTGATGCGTGAGCTGGTCGATGGTCTGAATTGTCCCAGCCTTGGCTCGTGCCGCCTCCGCCGTGCTTTCGATGAAATAGATAACGTCCTCGCCAATGGTGATGGTGGAGTTGATGATTGCTCCGCCACTGTACTCCCAGCGAATATCACCGCCCGCCGTGTCCACACCAAACAACCGGTCGCTGGTGACTCGACTGATGTCACTCGGCTTAAAATCCTCGAACCACTCACCATCGTCGCCAAGGTATAGCGTCCCCTTGTTCACCCGACTGCCCACGAGTGTCGACCCTTCCACTGCGAGAAATGACCAATGATGCTCGCCGGTGTCCGCTTCCGGAACGGCGAAGCGGCGTGCGCGCTGACCAGTCTGACCATCGTAATGAATGCAGTACCGACCTTGGGCAACGTATAACGCACGTTCATCGGCAACCATGTTGCTGCTGTCACGCGGGATGTTCGCGCGTCTCATTTCGGGGCTGGATTGACTCCACAAAACTGATCCATTGTAGGCGTCCAGCCCAAACAGCATGCGGTCCCCCTGAATATAAAGACGCCCTCCGGCGGAAAGCGGGGCCGGATTCCGCGGCCCCCGATCCGGCATCGGACGTGGCCCCGGTTCACCCCACCACTTGACCCCCATCTCGCCCTTGACCAATTCGTCGTCGCTGCAGGATGTGTTTTGTGCATTACCGTATTGATGCGTCCAATCCCCCGCACCTGCCAACGCCGGCCGTTGGCTGACCTGCCAAACCGGCTTGTTATTCCCGTCACGAATCGTCCGGGCGTCCACTTTTCCGAACCATTCTTGTACCGGAGCAAAATTTCCCGACTGCCCCAGTACCAGCGTGCCCCCCGCCGGGGCAAGGCTGCGAAAGGCATCCGCCGCCGAATCCACCGGCAACTCTCCCCCAAGCAAGTGCCTCTCCGATACAATCAGGTTGAACAGCATTGGCCCAAAAACACGCTCATCGAGTTTGCCCAACTTGGCCGTGGCACGAACCCCGTAGACCCCGGCAGCGTCGAGGTTGCTGCGGACGTTGCGAATCACCTCCGGCCGGTCATCGAGCACGAGCACTTGAAAATCAGATTGCCGCACCAGCTCCAACGCCAGGCTGCCATCGACTCCCCCAAGCACGAGGCAGTAACCGGCCCGCCCCTTGGCCAGGTCGAGCATTTGCTTCACGGCGTTTCGCACGCGGCCGGCGTCGCTGTTTTCCGCTTGGCCAAGCGTCACCCTTGGCAGTCGATAATAAAACGAGGAATCAAACTTGTAAGTCTTGCTCTTTAGTTTCGGGTCTTCGGAGAGGATCTGATACGTGTACTCCCCTTCCCGCAGAAGTTTGGTGACAGTGACGGTGTGGCGCTTGGCCAGGCGATCTGTTTTCAAAACCGCAGACTCTCCGCTCGGCATCGACCAGCGTAGTTTCCCCTGCATGGGTTGATCGACCTCCCAAGTGATGGTCGCCGTTGAACGATCCACCCAATCGACGAATGGCCCATAGGCAATCGCCAGCGGTTCCGCCGGCTTTTCCGGTTCGGGAAACAAGCTGCGCTTGGCCCCGTAGCGTTTACCAATTGCCTCCGCCGTCAATGCTTGGCCAAGCATTCGAACCTCGTGCAACCGGCCGGCCATCATATACAGCTCGTTGTCGTCGTGGTACGCACCAATCTCCAGCCAAGTCTTGGGCGGATACACAATCGCACCACCCTGCTCGGTCGCCTGCGCCACCTGCTTGCCATCCACGAACAACCGCTGCGTTGTGCCGTCGTACGTTCCGGCAACATGATACCAGCGGCCGGACTCAAACGCTGCCGGCGCCGTCAAGTAGGTCAGCTTGTTACTGCGCTCGGTGTTCAGCGCGAAACAAAAGTTGCTCCCACGAAATCCGAGCAACCAGCCCTTTTCATAGGCGCCATTGTCCTGCAGCGCTCCGATGATACCGCCCCACTCGAGCGCTTTGTCGATGCGTACCCAGGCCTCAAGCGTCAGGGCGCGCTGAGGCATTTCGACCGTGGAAATATCGGAAGTCACCTCTATCCGCGAATTCTTCCCGCTAAGCTGCACGTGCCCCGGAGCCGGATCGTCTGTGAATATCACCGAGCGGCCAAGCCCCTCAATTACCGCATCCGGCCCGGTAACGGCGTGCACTCTTTTCGCTTGGACCCGTTCGGGAGCGAGAAGCCAATGCCCAAGCACGGCCTCCTCGGCAACCACGCCACTCCCGCCAACCACCAACAGCAATGCCCCGGTTAGGCCCCGGCAGCTGAGGATCAATTCCCGAATAACAGTCACGAAAGGACTCTCGCTGAATCCACACCCTCCTGCCAGTTCATTTTTGGGTGATTTGCCACACGGCGTGTTTTCCCGCACAATCAGCGCATGCCAAACACTTTTGGCCATCTGTTTCGAATCACCACCTGGGGAGAATCCCACGGTGGCGGAGTCGGGGTCGTGCTTGACGGCTGCCCCCCTCAGTTGGAACTAAACGAAGCCGACATCCAACCGGATCTCGACCGCCGCCGACCTGGGCAGTCCAAGATCGTCACCCCTCGCGACGAGGCCGACCGGGTCAGCATTCTCTCCGGCACATTTGAGGGCAAAACCCTCGGCACACCCATCCTCATGATGGTTCACAACAAGGACCATCGACCCGAGGCGTACTCGGAGATGAAAACCAAGTTCCGCCCCTCACACGCCGATTTCACCTACCAGCAAAAATTTGGCTTCCGAAACTGGCAGGGCGGCGGACGCTCCAGCGCTCGCGAAACGATCGGCCGTGTCGCTGCCGGTGCCGTCGCAAAAAAACTGCTCAAGCAACGCTTCGGAGTCGAGGTGTTGTCGTACGTGAAACAGGTTCGGAAAATTGTCGCCGACGTCAACCCGGACAAAGTGAAACTGCGCGACATCGAGTCAAACATCGTCCGCTGCCCCGACCCAGCCGTGGCCGACAAAATGATTCGACTCATCGACCGCACCCGAAAAGCAGGCGATACAGTTGGCGGAATCATCGAGGGCGTGGCGCGCGGACTGCCGGTCGGCTGGGGCGACCCGGTGTTCGACCGACTTGAGGCCGACTTGGCCAAGGCCATGTTGAGCCTGCCCGCGTCAAAAGGCTTCGAGGTCGGCTCCGGATTTGCCGGCACACTCCTGAACGGAACCGAGCACAACGACCCCATCCGGGCCAACCGCGGCAAGGTACGAACCACCAAAAACGACTCCGGGGGCGTACAGGGCGGAATCTCCAACGGCGAAACAGTTCATTTCCGCGTCGCCTTCAAGCCGGTGGCCACCGTCATGCACGAGCAGGACACCATCGACGATAACCTAAAAAACACCACCCTCCGGGGCCGGGGCCGCCACGACCCCTGCGTCCTGCCGAGAGCCGTGCCGATGGTCGAAGCCATGACCGCACTGGTCCTCGCCGACCACGCCCTCCGTCACCGCGCCCAAAACCAGTGGGACTAATTCCGGACTGCGGTGGCAGAGTTGAACACCGACACCGCTTTAAACTGCTATCCGGTTGGCATGCGCCCGGTTCGCGGTTTTAGTTACCGCTTGGCCAAGCGCTTGGCTGGTTTGGGGGTTACTTCGAACGGGCGAGCATCCACTTGATGATTCGCTCGCGGGCGGCGCTCCTCGGCGGGGTGACATGGCCTCCGTCCACGACTTCCCATAGTTCGGTCACAACTTTGCCGTCTTTTGATTCGTAGCGAACCACCTTGGTTTCAGCGCCGTCGACTTTGCGGTCGAGATCGATTTTCAGGTCGCTGGTGTCAGTTTTCTTTTCGCATTGGTTGAACGCCCTCCATTTCGCAAAATTATCCTCGGCACTCGGATATCGTGCGCTGCGAAGACCGCCGCCTCCCCACTTAATTGTCCTGTCTCTGGTACCGTGAATGTGCAGCACGCTGACCGGGTTTTTGGGGTTGCTCGGCCATTTATCGAAGCCAACCCCGGCGAACGGCACGATCGCGGTGATCAAATCGGAGTGGTCGTGTGCCATGCGATAACTCATGAAGCCGCCGTTGGACAGGCCGGTGATGTAAACTCGCTTTTTGTCGATGTTGTATTCCTTCATCGCCTTGAGGATGAGGCTCCGGAGATATGTTGAGTCGTCCACTTTTCCCTGCCGATCACAGCAGGCATCGGTGGCATTCCAACTACGATCGATCCCGTCCGGGGCGCTGTAGATAAAATCATATTTCTCAGCCAACCTGCCCAGCGGGAAGAATCCCAACTGGCCGCGGCCATTGCTGGTGTAACCGTGCAGCGTCAGGATGAACGGGTATTTCTTTTTCGGGTCATAATCTTTGGGGACATGAATCTTGTCGTCGCGCTTGGCAGGTTTGTCTTCCCCGGATTGTCGGGTGCGGCTGAATAATTTGCGGATCGCCTCGCGCTCGGCCTCATCCAGTTTGCCGTCTTTGTTTTTGTCGAAACGCTGAATCAGGCGCTCACGGCGACTAGGCTTTTCCTCCTCTTCCTCAGCGATCAAATCGAAGGGAATCGACGCATTTATGCCGACAAGAATTGCCAACCCGATGAACCTGTTTTTCAAATTGAACTCCATGCCCCCATTACTACGGGTGTTTGATAAAAGAAGTTACATCGTCCCGTTGTCTATTGACACAGCGGTGGTTTTTGGGAATTTCGACCCGCCGCTTTCGCGCACGCATGAGCCAAGCCGAGACATACGCTGTTTTTAATGGACAGATTCAACCACTGGAAAAGGTCGCCATCTCCCCCAGTGATCGCGGCTTTCTTTATGGCGACAGCCTGTTTGAGACGGTACGTGTTCATAACGGAAAGCCATTTCGTTGGGAACAACACATGACCCGCATCAATTCCGGCGCGGACATCATTGAACTTCGACTGCCCTTTTCCCCCGATGAGTTCCTTGGCCAGACAGAAAAACTGATCGAGCAGAGTGCCAAAGCCGACTGCATTGTGCGCCTGACAGTAGCCCGGGGAGTCGGCGAGCGCGGCTACGGCTTGACCGGCAACGAACTGCCCAACTCATTGATCACGATTCATCCACTGCCGAAACCCGGCGGACCGCCACTGACTGTGGTGAGCACCGATGCCCGTGTTGCAAATGACGATCCGCTCGCCAGAATCAAGTCCGGCAACAAACTTGGCTCCATCCTGGCCAAGCGCTTGGCCAAGCGGGCTGGTGCCGATGATGGATTAATCCTGAATTCCGACGGCAATATTACCGAGACGTCTTCCGCAAATGTTTTCTGGATTCGGGATGGCACACTCCGGACGACGCCGGTCTCGGACGGTGTGCTGCCCGGTGTGACACGGGGACTGATCATCGACCTGGCCTCCGCCCTTGGCCAAGCGGTGCGTGAGGAATCGGTTTCCCCTGCCGAACTACAGCAGGCGGAGACGGTGTTCGTCACCAATGCCGCTGCGGGGATCCGCGCGGTGGGCCAAGTGGACGGAGTCGCCCTGCCGGGGCATCCGCTGGTTGGGCAACTCGTCGAGGCCTACGCTGCGGAACTGGCCAGGCACGCGGATCGCGCAGGCTGAATCTGCTCGCGCTTGGCCAAGCGATTGGGCACGCTCCGCGACGTGAAATCTACTCTTTGTCTCTTCGTTGCCGTACTCGCTGCCGGTTGCTGCACTTTCAATCCCACGAAACAGGACTCGGCCAGATCGATCTTTGACGGCAAAACTCTTACCGGCTGGGAAGGCAATATGGAGTTCTTCCGGATCGAGGGAGACTCGATCGTCGCCGGCCGCCTCACGGAGAAAATCCCCAACAACGAATTTCTTTGCACCACGAGGGAGTACGAGAATTTTGAGTTGAACCTGAAATTCAAGATCGTCGGTTCGCCGCAGGCCAATGCCGGGGTGCAGTTTCGCACCAAGCGCATCCCGAACCATCACGAGGTGATCGGTTTTCAGGCTGACATCGGGCAGAAATATTGGGGGGCGCTTTACGACGAATCGCGCCGCAGGAAGATCCTTGCTGGCCCGCCTGCCGAGGACATTCCCAAGATCGCCAACGTCGATGGCTGGAACGACTACCGCATCGTTGCACGTGGAAACCGTATCCAGTTATTTCTAAATGGACACAAAACGGTGGATTATGTGGAGGAGGATCCGGAGATCGCCAAAAGCGGCGTGATTGCCCTTCAAGTCCACAGTGGGCCGGCCTGCGAAATCTGGTACAAGGACATCTCGATCATCGAGTATCCCGCCGGCGACTGAGGCTCAGGAGGCTTTTTTCTTTGCGGCGCGCTTGGGCTTCGGCTTGGTCATTCCGGCCGAAAGGAAATCCAGATAACCAATTAACGAGTCGCGCATCTCATTCCTCGGCACAATCGCGTCAATCATCCCTCGATCCAGCAAAAATTCCGCGGTTTGAAAGCCGGGAGGCAACTCGGCCTGAGTCGTATCCTTAATCACGCGAGGCCCGGCAAAACCGATCATCGCGCCCGGCTCGGCAACGATCAAATCTCCCACGCTGGCGTAGCTCGCCATCACGCCGGCCGTCGTGGGATGTGTCAAAACACTAATGTACGGCAGCTTTGCCTCGGCATGGTACGCCAACGCACCGCAGGTCTTGGCCATTTGCATCAGGCTGAACATCCCCTCGTACATCCGGGCGCCGCCGCTGGTTGAGATGATCACGACCGGAATCTTTCTCTTCGTGCCGGCCTCAATGAGTCGAGTCAGTTTCTCGCCCACCACCGAACCCATTGATCCGCCGAGAAACGAAAAATCCATGATGCCCAAGGCGACCTCGTGTGGCCCCACCTGACAAACCCCGGTGATGACTGCGTCCGATTCGCCGGTTTTTTCCTGATACCGTTCCAGCTTGGAGGGATACGACGCCACGCCGGTGAACTGAAGCACATCCACACTGGCCATGCCTGCGTCCATCTCCTCGAACGATCCCTCATCGATCAACGACTCCAGACGCGCCCTCGCAGATATTGGAAAATGGTACCCGCAGGAAGTGCAGGTTTTTAGGTTATCCTCAAGATCCTTGTCGAAGATTAACTCGGAGCACTTGCCGCACTTGGTCCACAGCCCCTTGGGGATGTTTTTCTTTCGGCCGGAGTTCTCACCGAACTTTAGTTTGGCTGAGCCGCTCCCCGGTTCCAATCCGCCGGGAATGGCCTCGGCATCCACGGTTTCCAGTTTCGGTATGGTTTTCGAAAAATCGTCTAGGTCAGACATGTTGTCAGTTGCTTGGCGAGCCAAGTCCGCGGGCCAGTGTCCAGACACAAACCGCAGACGCGCCCGCTCTCTTGCAGGCTCCGGCGCATTCGCTTGTCGTGGCTCCGGTTGTCAAAACATCATCGACAAGCACAACCCGCCTGCCGTTCAAACTCTGTTGGCCCGGTGCAAACGCCCCGCGCATATTGGCCAGGCGCTCCCTCCTCGAAAGCAGTGCCTGGGTTCTCGTCACGCGCACACGCCGCACCGCCCGGGTCATTACCGACAGATCAATCTCCTGATTCAGGCAGCGGCAAAGCGTCTCCGCCTGATTAAAGCCCCGCTCGCGGAACCGTACCGGATGAAGCGGCACCGGCACAAGGCAATCACCCCGCCACGAGCGAATTTGTTCCACCGCTACCATCGCGAGTTGTCGGCGAAACAACGGCTCCAACCAAAGTGCCTGCTGGTATTTGAATTTATGAATCGCATCCAGCATCCTGGTCGATCCACGCATCACGCCCCGGGCGAACTCGAAATTCAACGCCATCTCCCGGCAATTCGTACACTCGAATCCTACCGTGATTGCCCCCTCAAACGGTTGGCCGCACCGCCGACAAAACGGCGCCTCGATTGGCTTCATCTCCGCGAGACACTCCACCCCGACAAATCCGTCCTCCGGCTTGGCCGGTTCGTCATGACAAAGCT
>CAJXAU010000022.1 GCA_913050205.1 uncultured Verrucomicrobiota bacterium | reverse complement strand
ACTGTGCTCCCTCGAAATCGTTCAGGGAAACCAAGGCCCGTGGCTTGTTGTAGGAGCGGACGGAATAAAATAGGTCGGCAATGACGGTGTACTGATTCAACAACCAGTCTGAGCCCCCGTTGGGTTCGCCTCCGTGGTAGACGTCCAGTCCGGTGAAATCTGAGTCTGGGTTGCTGTTTGGAAAACTCATCACCATCGGATCTTTGCCGTCGATGGGCTTCACTCTAAATTCGCTGCCTTTGCCGAATTTGGCTTCGCCCTGATCAAAATTCCACTCGAGATCTTGACCGATTTCGGCAGACAGGCCGTCGGTGAAGTTCCATTGGCCGGTGATATCTGCCCTGATGCTGGAGCTGAGACTGAGTAATAGCACCGAAGCGAAGAACGCGGTCGGTTGAAGAATGTGACGTATTCTGAAAGATTTCATGCGGATATGTATGGATAGTCTGGCTGGGAGAATCTCAGCCCACAATTGAAAAAGTGCAAGGATTAAAATGTCCCGCTTTGCCAAGCGGCTGGTTTAGCCCGTGGCGCGACCTATGAGGACGAGTAGTCCGATGAAGATCAGGACGAATATGGCAGAGTAGGCGACGGGGAATGTGCCGGAGGAGAATTTGGCGATCAATTCCTGCTCTCGTTTTTTGATGCTCTTTTCGTCGGCGTCCAATGACTCCCGCCAAACGGGGCGCAACAATATTACGGTCAAAGTGGCTGGCGCAACGATGACAAACTGTGTGAGGGCAGGGAGGAAAGTCTTAATGACCAGACGTTCCGCTGCCTTGTTGAGGTTGTTGAATGCCTTGTCCATCGCGCAATAAAACAGCTTGGCTCCCTTGCGATAAAACCAATCGAAATCGATGGAGATGGTTGGCGTGCGCTTTAGGAGGGGCAGGAGAAGAAAAAACATTAGCGCTGAGAATAATAACATCTGGAGCACGGTGACGACTTTGTCGAAGTGCTTGATGTAAGTGTAATAAAACGAGGCTTTCTCGGTTAAGACTTCACCATGTGGGAGGATGCCGTACAGGTGACCGGGGTTGAGACCGATGTAGATACAGAGAAAGGCCATAAGCGCCATGCCGGTAATCATCGCACGTGGAGCCTCCTTGGGGCGGAGCCCCCGATCGACGTTGAAAAAGGTATAGAAAGGGATGCAGGCGTAAACGAACACCCCGGCCGAAGCCACCTCGAGTGCATACCATGCCCAGAGGTAGTGCTGTTGTTCCGTTGCCGCTGTGATGAGTGTTTTGCTTACAAAACCACAGGTCAACGGCACGGCGGAAATGGAGAGCGCACCGATGATCGCCATCATCATCGTGATCGGCATGGACTTATATAATCCCCCCAACTCGGTGCACTTGCTCTTGCCTGTGCGATGGAGTACCGCACCGATCGACATCCAAAGCAGGGCTTTGTAGATAATGTGGCAAAACGCATGGGCAACTACGCCGGCGATGGCCAACTGGGTGCCGACCCCGACACCACAAACCATAAAGCCGATTTGATTGACGATGCTGTAGGCCAAAATACGGCGCATGTCATTTTCGAGCAGCGCGTAAATGATACCGTAAATGGCCATGATGCAGCCAATGGGTATCAGGATTTCTTCACCCGGGAATCCGCGGACCAACGTGTAGACTGCCGTTTTTGTGGTGTAGGCGCTGAGAATTATTCCACCAAAAACAGTCGACTCGGGATAGGCGTCCGGGAGCCAACTTGAAAAAGGGACCGCCGCCGCGTTGATTAGAATGCCAATCAGGATGAACCACTTGGCGGTGGTGTTTTGGCTGATGTTTTCCTGTGTAAAGGCGGTTAGCCCAGTTGAGTTGATCGTCAACAGGATGCCTGTCAGCAAAATCAAGCCACCGGCCAAGTGCACAAGAATGTAGCGCTGTGCGGCCAGTCGCGATGCCTTGGTGTTTCGCGCGAGCACAAGAAATGTGGATGAGACGGCCATCAACTCCCAAAAGAGATACCAACTGATCATGTCCCCCGCGAAGACAACCCCAAGGGCACTACCGATATACACCAGAGCGGCTGTGTTTTGCAGGCGACATCGTTCGGCCCACGAAAAAATGAACGCTCCAAATGCACTGAGTGTGAAAATGTATCCGAAGGCCTTGCTGGTGGAATCCACTCGCAAAAGATCGAGAGTGTGGCCCAGAAATTCCGTTTTTACCTGAGCGTTATCGTCTAATTGATGGATGGCAAAAAAACCAATGGCTGCCAGCGAAATGGCCCCGATTTTCCGGGCTGTAGCTGGCAGTGCCAACAGGGCAAATGCCCCGATGATGAGTATCAGTGCTGGAGGAATGTTGTTAAGGAGTTCCATCGTAATAATCCTCCCTTGCCTTCAGGAAAACGCTTAAGCCTTTTGCCAATAAAACAGAGCCAACACAGGCGAGTATTCCGTAGATACCGTAAAATCCGAACCAGTTACTGAAGGCAGCCAATACCGAGTCGCTCATCGGGTTGCCCTCTTCAAATTGAAAATGAGGGTGCCGATGTGCGGAACCCAATGCGTGAAATTGCATGAGAATTTCAAGTAATACCGTCACGGCACACGCAGTCAGAATGACTTTCCAAAATTTTGGAGCGAGGCATACGGAATCAGTTGTGGGGTTGTCATCCTGTGAGGCAGGGGGTTTTGCTGCCACATCACTTGATGAGATCTTCTTCCGTGTCGCTTTTTTTCTGGTGGCCATGGGTTAATTACTTTTTGCGTACACATCCAAAAATTGCTCCGCGAACTGGAACAGGGTGTTGGAAAAGAAAAAGACAAGCAGGCAACCGGTTGCGGTGACCAGTATCGGGACGACCATCAGCATCGAAGGTTCGGCGGCTTTTTCAAATTTCTCATCGTCCGATGGAGGGGCGAAAAACGCCTTGTAAACAATCGGCAGAAAGTAGGCGGCGTTCAGCAGTGAGCTAACCAACAAAATAGCAAACGCCCATTGCTGACTGGAATCCAGTGTGCCGTTGAGTAGGTGCCACTTGCTGATGAAGCCGCCCGTTGGCGGCAACCCGATAACGCAGAGGGAGCCGAGAAAAAACGCTCCCATCGTGAGCGGGATTTTGCGGCCAATACCGTGCATTTGGCTGATGTACTTGGCCCCGCAGGCCTCGTAGATCGCTCCGGCGCAAAGGAACAGAGTGATCTTTCCGATCGCATGCATGGGGATGTGCAGTACCGCTCCGGCGACTCCGCTTTTTGAGGCCAAGCCGACTCCGAGAATGATGTAGGAAAGCTGCCCAACGGTGGAATAGGCCAAGCGCGCCTTGAGGTTGTCCTGCGTCAACGCGATTAGAGATGCCACGATGAGCGTGACGCCTGCGAGAATGCAAATGATCGTCGTCAGCGAGGGCGTGTTGGCCAAGCGATCGACCCCGAAGATGCCGGTCATCACGCGGACGATGGAAAATACACCCACCTTCACCACGGCGACCGCGTGAAGCAGTGCGCTGACAGGGGCGGGAGCCACCATCGCCCCCGGAAGCCAAGCGTGAAACGGCATCAACCCAGCCTTGGCAAAGCCATAAAGGAACATCACCAACAACACGGTAAGCATCGTCGCGCTGGTGGCGTCTGTGAAAACGCCACCTCCTGTGAAATCCAGCGTGCCGGTCTGCTGATACACAATGATCATCGCCGGTAGCGCCAGGCCAACGGAGGTGGTGAGGAGGTAGATGAGATACTTGCGGCCACCCTTGATGGCTTCGTCATCCTGATTGTGAGTTACGAGAGGGTAGGTCGAGAGTGAAAGGATTTCGTAAAAGATGAACAGTGTCAGCAGGTTCGCCGAAAAGGCGACACCGACTGCCGAGGAAATCGCGATGGCGAAACAGGCATAAAACCGGGTTTGTGCCCGGTCATCGTTTGGGCGAAGCAGACCGATCGAATAGATCGTCACCGGAATCCAAAGTGTCACCGATACCAGCGCGAACAAAAGTCCTGCTCCGTCAACCTGAAATGAAAGCCCAACGTTAGGCAGAAAATTGATGGCGGTGTAGGTGTAAAGGTTGCCTTCCAAAATATCCGGTGCGAGCGACAGCAACAGCGTGAGTTTCAGGCCGGCGGCGAAAATGATGACAGACTCGCGAAGGTTTGGGATGCGCCCGCTCAACGTAATCAGCACCGCCGCTATCGTGGAGATGAGGACGATCCAAAGAGGGATTGCTGATTCAATTTGTGACTCCATTGTTTATGAGGCGGGGATTTTTGGCACGATGTGGGCGATGAAGTCCGTGATAAGGGTGTCCGTGGCAAGGCCAAGCGCAATCAAGCCAAGCGCGACCACCACAGTCGGGATAAGCATTGAGAGGGGTGCCTCCTTGCGTGGGATTGCCTCGTTGCCCTCCTTGGCGGGATTGGGCACTTTGTTGTATCCAATCTCAATGATGCGAAAGAGGATGATTGCCTTGACCAAACTGGAGATCAGCAACGCGATGACAAAGTGCCATGTGCCCGCCTGGGCCGCGCCTTCAATCAGGTAAAATTTGCTGAAAAATCCGCAGGTCGGCGGCACGCCAATTAGCGCCGCCATCGTAATGACCAGCGCGATGAACGTCACCGGCATTTTATAGTATAGGCCATCGATTTTTTTGAGGTCCGCTTGGCCAAGCCGGTAAATGATGCAGCCGATGACCATGAAAATGGCCGACGTCATCGCGGCATCGGCAACGACATGGTAGATCGCGCCCTTGAGGCCGGGTTCGTTGGCGAGCCAGGCACCCCCGACCATATATCCAATCTCTGAGACAACGAAGTAGCAGGCGATTTTTCGTAGATTCGTCTGCGTCAGTGAAAAGAAGGAGCCGACCAAAATGGCGATTGTCGAAAGGAGCAGGGCGGTGGTCTGGATGTTCGGAGAGTTAATGACGTAATCGATAGAATACACCGTGACCATGATGCGAAGCATGGCGTACACGGACACTTTCGTGGCCAAGGGGGCGAGCAGAGCCCCACTTGCGGTGGGAGCATAAGTGTAGGCGTTGGGGAGCCAACCGTGCATCGGGAAGAATGCCATCTTTGCCCATGCGCCAACCATGATTAATACAAAGCCGACGAACACTGCCTGTGAGTCTTGGAGAGTCTGGGGGATGATCTGTGAGAGGTTTTCGATGTTGAGCGTGCCGGCCTTCACAAAAACAAAACCGACTCCAAGCAAGTACAGGCACGCTCCCATCGTGCCCATGATGAGATAGTTGAACGAGGCCATGTAGGCTCGTTTTTTGCCGTAGGCGATCAGCGCGTAACTGGAGAGGGCGGCGATTTCCATGAAAACATACAGATTGAAAATATCCCCAGTGATCGTGATGCCCAGCAGCCCGGCTACAAGCAGGGAAAAGAGAGAGAAAAAGTATCGTTGCTGGCCTTTAAGTTCTCGTTCGACCGTGGGTTGCGAGTAGATGGCCGTGAGCAGGGCGATGGTCGTGATCGCCGCAAGGACGAGGCCGTTAAGATGATCCACGCTAATCTGGATGCCGACGACCATGTCGGCGTACTCCTTCTGCTTGCCCCAGCCACCGAGTTGATAATGAATTACCCCTGTTTCCGGAACTTGAAAAACGAGTAGGATCGACGAAACAAAAGAGACGGCCAAGCCAACCAGAACGACAGGGAGCGAGAGCTTCGGCCAAAACCAACTCGTCAACGCAGCGAACACCGCCCCGAGCAACGGCGCCAACACAATCAAAATGGGCAGGTGCTCGGTCACTTGGTCTGGTTTTTCAGGATCACATCCTCATCGAATGAGTCGTGTTGCTGGTAGACTTTTTGCGCCAGGGCAAGGCCGACTCCCAGCGTGGCCACGCCTACAACGATCGCGGTGAGCATTAGAATCTGGGTCAACGGATTCGTCAGTTTGTTGACGTTGGGAGGGTTCGGGTATTCCTTGGCCTTCGGCTTGGCCAATTCGGGCTTGGCCGGGGGCTGCGATCCCTCCGGCGCGTGCGCTTGGCCAAGCGCTTGGTTAACAGGTTCCTTGGTGACAATAGGAATGGATGCGTTGTCCTTGGCCCCGATGGAAATGAAAAACAGGATGATCCCAGTCTGGAAAATGGCCATGCCGATGCATTTTTTGATTAGGTTGTTTTGTGCCAACATCGACCAAAGCCCGGTCATCATGAGAATCACAACGACGATATAATTTAACTTGGGGACGATTTCTTCCATGCTTACAACCCTTGTCTAAAACGGCCATTCGAGGCCAGAATCATGTATATTCCGATCATGCTAAACATGACCGTGACACCGACACCAATCTCCACCAGTAGAATTCCGTAATACCTTGCGTAGGACTTGTCGCCGGGCAGGATGGAGTCGAGCACTCCATAATCGAGGTAGTTGCCGTCCATGAACAGGCAGGCGACACCGACAGAGGCGTAGATTAATACCCCTAGTGCGGTCAAAATCATGATCCTTTTTTCAGTCCATTGGCGGAGGACAAATTTGAGGTCGAACGAAATGCAAAGCAGAATGACGCTTGCGCCGAGAATCACGCCGCCTTGAAACCCTCCCCCGGGGCTGTAGTGGCCGTGGGCGATCACATACAGGGCGAAGATTTGCATGAACGGTACCATGATCCGGCTGGCCTGCCGAATGATCAGGCTGTCGGTCGGGTCATACGCGGGTGGTGAGGTGACGACATCCGGTTCATCGACTGTTGATTTGGCGCTGTCCACACGCAGGATTGAGTAGATTGCGATGCAGGCGATGAACACCACCGCTGTCTCCAGCAATGTGTCAAAGCCCCGATAGTCGGCCAGTACCGTGGTGACGATGTTAGGGACATGTGCATCCCTAATCGTGTTCTCGATATAATACGGCGCGACGGTGGAGTTGACCGGCGACTGCGGATCGCCCCAAGCGGGAAAATCTGGCAGGGCACTCAGCAAAAATGCACCCGTGCCCACCGCGATTGCACCGGCAAACAACTTGAACCCAATACGAGAATTCATGGGTTTGGCCGTCACACCGCAATTGTGAATTGTGGCGACGATGAAAACCGTACTCACCCCGGCACCCACGGCTGCCTCGGTGAAGGCCACATCCACGGCCCCCATGGCGGTCCAGATGAGGCACATCAAAAAACTGTATGCCCCGAACACGATCGCAGCGCTCATCAGGTTTTGCATCGCCAGCGAGGTGATGCCGAAAAGCAGCACTACGATTAGAAACAGTGAATCAAACTGCCAGATGGGCAACTCGGCCATTATTTGCTGTCTCCTTTCTTCTTCCACGGTTTGGCCCCGGCCCGCTCCCCGACGTCCATCATGGCGTGAGTAGCCGTTGGGCTACCGATGAAGACGAAAGTGATGATCAGCAGGATTTTCATGGTCAGGAGCCAACTTAATTCGCCTTCGCTGGCAACGGCAAAAATGCAACCGGCCAGAATCAATACAGTCGAGAGCGTGTCGCCCTTACCGGCGGCATGCATGCGTGTATAAAAATCAGGAAACCGCAGCAGCCCGATGGATGTGCCGAGAAAGAAAATCAGCCCCACCACGATGAGGATGTAAGCGATGTATTCCATCAGGATGGTTGCCCTTTCTGCTTAAGTGATCGGCGGTGTTGATAATAGCGGGAGGCGGCGATGGAGACGATGAAGTTGAGCAGCCCGTAGCCCAGCGCGATGTCAACAAACATGTCCAGTTGACCAAATATGATACCGGAAAAAAGCAGCAGCACGATCGACTTGGTGCCGATCACGTTTACTGCGACCAAGCGGTCGATCACCGTTGGCCCCTTGATGACACGCACAAGGACGAGCAACATCAGGCCGATCAGGACAACGCCTGCTATGGTGATGAACGAGTTCAATAGTCCTTCTCGAAAACGTTTATGATCCGGCGTTCCATTTCGTCGGATTCACCGGGAAGGCCCGAGGCTGCCTTTTTCGTTAGCGCATGCACCAGAAAACGTCTGCCTTCCACCCGCACGGTGACCGTGCCCGGGGTCAGTGTGATTGAATTCGCCAGAACAAATTTGGACATCTCCTCAGTCACGTCCGTATTGAATCGGACCATCTTGGGCGAAATCAATTCGTTCATCCTGGGTGAGAGGGCGACCTTGAGGACATGAATGTTCGACAGGATGATTTGCCAAAACAGCCAGCATGCGTAAGGGATAAAGCGAATCAGTTGCTTGATGCATTTGCCGATTGAAATGTCCTCGTCCGGGAACAGTAGTTCTTTGCACCACCAAGCCACCATTGCTGCACAAATCACGCCCATACCGATGTAGGAGGGGGTGTATTTACCGGACAAAATCAGCCACGGCAAAAACAGGATAATAAATGCGCTGGTGAATTTCATTTTCGCACTCGAGTCGGGTAGGACGATCAAGCGATGCGGGGGGAAATTACGCGCCCAATCTGGTCACTTCAAGAAATATGCCCGGTCTCTACTTGCCAATACAAAAAGTGCTGAAGATGGAATCGAGCAAATCCTCCGTCGTGGTTTTACCGACGATCTCTCCGATGGCATTGGTGGCGGTTCTCAAGTCCACCGCCACGAGATCGAGCACGGCACCGCCGCGAAGCTGATTGAGTGCCGCCTGCAGCGAGGATTTTGCTCGATTGAGTGCTCCCTGATGACGGGAGTTCACCATCACCTCGAGCATCTCTGAGGTGATATCTCCATCCCAGACCGAGGCGCGGATGGAATCTTTCAATGCCTCGACCCCGTCGCCGTTGAGGCAACTTACTGGCAGGGCCTGGCAACCATGCGTGTCCGCTTGGCCAAGCTGCGAGGGGAGGTCGCTTTTGTTAAGGACGACAATGCAGTTGCGATCTGCCAACTCGGCCAAGCGCGACTGAGTGTCCGGGCCAAGGGGCTTGGAAGCATCGACCACGTGCAGGACGAGGTCCGCTTGGCCAAGCGAGGCACGACTGCGGCGCACGCCTTCCTGCTCCACCTCATCTTTCGTATCCTGTAGTCCTGCAGTATCGACAAAAACGACAGGGATACCGCGAATCTGGGCCTCCTCCGAGATGGTGTCTCGAGTGGTTCCGGCGATGTTAGATACGATGGCACGATCATGCCCCAGAAGTTGGTTCAGTAGGCTCGACTTGCCGGCGTTGGGGCGGCCGACGATCGCCACGCGGATTCCCTTGCGCACAAGCTGGCCCTCGTTTGCGGTGGAGAGTAGCTGATCGATAAACGCCTCCGCCGCCTCGAGTCTTTGCAGCAGCCCGTTCATTGTGTCCGGTTCAATATCTTCATCGGGAAAATCGATGTGTGCCTCGACATGGGCGAGCACGTGCATGGTGTCGTCGCGGAGTTGGTTGATCCGCTGTGAAAGTTTCCCCGCGAGTTGTTCGTTGGCGGCGTTTAAGGCGAGATCAGTCCGGGCATGGATCAGGTCGGCGACCGCCTCGGCCTGCGTGAGGTCGATCCGCCCATGAAGGAAGGCGCGCTTGGTGAATTCCCCTGGCAGGGCCAGTCGGGCACCGGCGCTGAGCACGGCATCGAGCACGGCGCGCGTGGACTGCATTCCGCCGTGGCAATTGATCTCGACAATGTCCTCGCGCGTAAATGTTGCAGGGGCGCGCATGACGGAGACCATGACCTCGTCGATGCGGAGCGAGTCACGCACGATATGGCCATAATGAATCGTGTGAGACTTTGCGCTGCGTAGGTGATCTTTCGCGCCGTTCGGCGGCTGAAAAACGGCGTCGCCAACCATTACTGCGTTTTCCCCGGAAACGCGGATGATCGCGAGTCCCCCCTGGCCAAGTGGTGTGGCGATTGCAGCGATGGTGTCGTCTAGCATGGCAATCCGCTACCGGAGGCAACCGCCTTTTTGAATCTCCGTGTGTCGCCCCTCAAGGAAAAGGCGGGCCTTTTCGTAGCTTTTTTTGTGGAGGTAATGCAGCAGTTCGCCGTCGGTGTCGCTGGGCAGGCTTGCGGTCAACTCATCGATGCGGTTGAAGTGCCGCATCAAATCCGGCTTTGGCTCCGTATTGACCGCGGCTACGGCGGCCTCGAAGTCCCGCAGTGCCTGCAGCAGTTCCACTCCTGTCGTCATGTGCCAAGTGTGCCTGTTCGATTTGTTCAAACCAAGCTTGGTGTGGGATTGTGCCGGAGCCTTTGTTACAGTGAACGCATGCACGGGCATTTGCGCGTCATCGTGAGTAGCTTGATTCTGGCACTATATTCCCTCTCTGAGGCAGGGGCTGTAGAGGGTGTTAAGCGCACGCGGTTCACCTTTAAAACTCCAAGGCCGGTTGTGTACGAGTTATTGCCTTTGGCCAAGCCGGAGGCTGGGGAGGGATTGCTTGCTCGAGAGCGTGGCCGACCGATGGTTCATGTTGAGTTTGGTTCTCAGATTATTCTGCGCTTGGCCAAGGGGCACGCGCTTGGTCAGGTGACAACCGGGCTTGGCTTGGAGTTGGTTGAGGAATTTGCACCGCAATTGTTCGTCCTCGAAGCGGGTTCTGTTGCCGATGCATTGCTCGCTGCGGATGCGCTTGGTCAACGCCCCGGAGTGCTGGTGAGTCACCCGGTTCGGCGTCGGTCGATTCAAAAAATGACCCGCTTGGCCAAGCGGCCCAATGACCCGCTATATCCGCTTCAGTGGACACTCGAAAATCGGGAGGTTGAAACCGGGGCCATCATCGGCCCGGAATTCAACATTCGCGAAGCCTGGGCGCTGGCTACGGGCAGCGGCGTGGTAATCGGGGTGGCCGACGATGGGGTGGAGTTGACGCATACGGAGTTTCAGGGGCAGGGCGCTGATGAGTTGCACTACAATTTCACCACCGGACAGGCCAAGGGCGACCCGCTTAGCACGAGGCAGAACCATGGCACAGTGGTCGCCGGCTTGGCTGTGGCCAGGCACAACAACGGCAAGGGCCTTGCCGGGGTTTCGCCCGGTGCGCGATTCGCCAGCGAGATTGTGTGGGATTCCGGTGATAGGTTCGGCACGGAACTCGAGGTGGCCAAAATGTTCAAGCATCGGGTTGATGCGATCCATGTGCAAAATCACAGTTGGGGCTCAAGTTCGATCACGCAACTGGAAGTGCCGGTGATCGAGTCGGTGGCCATTCGAGAGGCAATCGAAAACGGACGGGATGGGAAGGGTGTAGTCCTGGTGCGGGTGACCGGTAATAATCGCAGCAGTGATTGGAGTGCGGCGGACGACGGATACTCAAATGATCCCCGGGTGATTACGGTTGGGGCGGTCGGGCCGGATGGCCGCGTGGCCGGGTTTAGCAACGCCGGGGCCTGTGTGCTTTGCACCGGGTTGATAGGCGAGGTCGGCGGGGATTATCCGGTTTATTCCACAGACCGAATGGGTTCGATCGGTTGGAATCGGAAGTCGGATAGCGATGACCCGGAGGTGGGTAGTTACCACGCGATCGATCGCGGCGGCAACTCCTACTCGGTGCCGCAGGTGGCAGGCATCGTGGCGTTGATGCTTGAGGCGAATCCGAACCTGACCTATCGCGACGTGCAGCAGGTTTTGGTTCATGCCTCGCGTCAATACGATCGTGACGATCCATTCCTCGCCGAAAACGCGGCCGGTTACCGGTTCAGTATTAATACCGGCTACGGTACGCCGGACGCGGGTGCCGCGGTCCGCTTGGCCAAGCGCTGGACGAATGTGGAGGCGCTGGTCATCAAGTCGTACAAGGAGGAATCGCTCAACAATGTCCCGGACGATGGCTTGCTCGTACAGACAATCCTCGGCGGGGGCGTGAACACATTTCGGGCGAGCCCGGGTAACGGTCTGGTGCCTGACGACCCCATCGAGGCGTTGCCGCTTATTGATGTCGGCAAGGCGCTGGAACCGATCGAGACAAACCTAAGTGGTGCAGGCGCGCTCATTCAGCGGGGTGGTGCATTTTTCTCGGAAAAAGTTCGGCACGCAGCCAATGCCGGAGCCGAATTTGCCGTCATCTACAATCACACCGGTGGCGATGAGCGATTCATCCTCGGCGACATGAATTTCGTCCCCATTCCCGCTGTGTTCATCACGCAAAACGACGGCGAAAAAATCCGCACTATCATGGCCAGCACGGCCGAGGAACGGGTGAAGGTCAAATTGGCGCTCGAGCAGACCGGTGCGGTGATCAAGGTTCCGGACTCGTTGTTGTGTGAGCAGATCGGCGTTCGGGTTGAAATGAAACACCCGATTCGGGGCGACATCCGTTTGACGGTTAAGTCACCCTCCGGCACTCGAAGTGTTTTGCAGGCGAACGTGCCAGATGGCAGTGAGTGGCGATCGGACTGGGTATTCTGGTCGAACCAGTTTTTTTACGAATCAGCCAAGGGCGACTGGACGGTGGCTGTCACGGATCTCGCCGAGTCGTTCACCGGTGTGCTCAGTTCGATTGAGTTGACCGTTCGAGGTACAGAACTGGTTGATACCGACAATGACGGGCTCGATGATGATTGGGAAAAGAAGCACTTTGGTTCACTCGACAAAGGGACACTCGATGACCCGGATCGCGATGGTTGGCCCAACTCTAGAGAGCAGGCGATGCACACGAATCCCGTGGTTTTTGACCGTGCGTTTGATGTCCGGATGCATTCGCTTGCGGATGGTCGATTGCGGTTTA
>CAJXAU010000021.1 GCA_913050205.1 uncultured Verrucomicrobiota bacterium | reverse complement strand
ATGGCGAGTTCATGATCGACTACGAGCGCAATCTGATCGTCGCGACTGGAACACCGTCCCAATTCGAGTTACTCGAAAAGATCATCGCAGAGTTTGACCGGCCGATTCAACAGGTGCTGATCGAGGCGCGTTTCATAACCATTTCAGAGGCGGCGTTTCTCGACCTTGGTTTCCGCTGGGCCTCGAGCATTGCCAACGGCGCCATCAAGGATCAGACCGGCATCAGCCGGGGTACACTGGGTGGGGAGGAAGGGATGCTCACGCGAGTAACGCTGAGAAACGTTTTTCAAGACAGCGACATTCTTTCGTCGACTGACCTCTCTGCTGCGCTCACGGCGCTGGAGCAGAGCGGCGAAAGCCAGTTGTTGAGTGCCCCGCGCCTGACGCTGTTGAATAACCGCCCCGGGCGAATCAACGACGGAGAGGTCAACTATTACTACGAGCAGTTTACCATCGAGGAAACCGTTCTCGAGCGGGTGTCCACCGCGCGGCTAGTGCCAACCGGCAAGCCAAGCAAGATCACGGCCGGTGTATCACTCGATGTCGTGGCAAGTATTGGCGGCGATGGGCAGAGCATTCTCATGGCCCTCCATCCGGTGGTGAACCAAAACGTCAGCTACGTTTCGCTTGATGGCCAAACGGTTGAGGAAGTGGACAAAACCGACGACAATCGGATGCAGATATTCCTGCCGAAGTGGCGCACACAGGAATTGTCCACGCGCGTGGTCGTGGGATCCGGGCAAAGCATCATGATGGGAGGCGTGCTTGAGCGCGAGCAACGTACCGTGGTCGAGTCGGTGCCGATCCTCGGCAACATTCCCGGCCTTGGCTCATTGTTCCGTAAGCGGGCCACGCTGGATAAACCACGGTATTTACTGATTTTCGTGACCGCCACGCTGATTGGTGAGGACGGTTCCTTCATCACTTACGAAAAGCCTGTGGAGGGGCTGCCGGCTCCCGTCCGGGCACCCTCGGCACTGGATTCGGCCGGCGCGACCGCTTTCCCCTCCAAGCCCGAGCCCAAGCCGGCAGAACCTGCGGCCAAGCCGGACGCTCCTGACACCAAGCCCAAATCCAGCCCTTCCCCCCCGCAGTAGGTTGGTACTTGGCCAAGCGCTTGGCCAAGCGGCATCGTGCTTGATTTTTTGCGGCCAAGCGCGACGATGGCTCAGCCCGAGAAAGGGCAACGCAACCCCAAGCAAATCCTATGTCCAAGATCGAGCGCGCGCTCATATCCGTTTCCGACAAGACTGACCTTGTTCCATTCGCAGAGGTGCTTTCCCGTGCCGGTGTGGAAATCCTCTCGACCGGAGGCACCGCCAAAGTACTGCGTGAAGCCGGCATCGAGGTGATGGATCTTAGCGACTACACCGGTTTTCCAGAAATGCTCGACGGGCGGGTGAAGACACTGCACCCGATGGTGCATGGTGGGCTGCTTTATCTCCGCGAGAACGACGCTCATGTTGCCACGACCAGCGAGCACGGCATCAAGCCGATCGACCTCGTTGTCGTGAACCTTTATCCGTTTGAGCAGACGGTGGCCAAGCCCAACGTCACGCTGGAAGACGCCATCGAGAACATCGATATTGGTGGCCCGTCCATGTTGCGCAGTGCCGCGAAAAATCACCAAAGCGTCACCGTGGTGGTTGATCCGGTGGATTACGGGCGAGTGGCGGATCAGGTTTCCACCAGTGGGGACACCACGCTCGAGTTGAGGCGTGAGCTGGCGGTGAAGGTTTACTCTCGCACCTCGGCATACGATGGGGCCATCGCGTTGCATCTGGCCAATGTCTACGCCGCAGATCAGCCGGAAACCGATCTCCCCGACAAACTCGTTGTGCGTGCCGACAAGACACAGGATTTACGCTACGGCGAAAACCCCCACCAGCGCGCAGCGCTCTATGGGCGGTTTGGGGAATTTTACGAACAGCTTCACGGTAAGGCGCTGTCTTACAACAACATTCTCGACCTAACTGCTGCTGCAAACCTGATTGTCGAATATGATGCCGACCCGCCCACCCTGGCTATTCTCAAGCACACCAACCCTTGCGGACTGGGGCAGGCCGAGGCACTGGCCGAGGCTTGGGACAAGGCATTCGCCACAGACAAGCAGGCACCGTTCGGAGGAATCATCGCCTGCAACTCCACGCTCGATCTGGCCACTGCCGAGCAGATCAGTGAGATTTTCACCGAGGTCATTGTGGCTCCAGATTTTTCGGAGGATGCGCTTGGCCTCCTTCAGCAGAAGAAGAACCTGCGCTTGGTGAAACTGAAGTTGAATCCGGCCAACGCCGTGCCATGGGATGTCCGCTCCGTCGGTGCTGAGTCGTTCCTCGTGCAGGAGCGAGACCTAAAGAAAACCTCAGCGGTTGATCTCGAAGTGGTCACGGAAAGACATCCCACGGAGGACGAACTAAAAGCGATGCTTTTTGGCTGGCGTGCTGTGAAGCACCTGAAATCAAACGCCATACTTTATGCCGGAAAGGATCGCACACTTGGCGTGGGGGCCGGACAAATGAGCCGCGTGGACTCGAGCCGGATTGCCGTGTGGAAGGCGGGCGAGGCGGGTCTCGACCTGAAGGGCAGCGCGGTTTGCAGCGACGCCTTTTTTCCTTTCGCCGATGGGTTGATCGCCGCTGCCGAAGCCGGGGCTACGGCGGCGATTCAGCCGGGTGGCTCCAAGCGGGACGAAGAAGTCATCGCTGCTGCCAACGAACGCGGCATGGCCATGGCTTTCACCGGGGGGCGGCACTTCAAGCACTGACGCTTGGCCAAGCGGACGCGTGTTAACCCAACGATCATGGCATCCTGAGTCGCTGCTCTGGCTGGGGTGCATCCTGATGGTCACGCTCGGGATGGGCGGCGGATTGGCCGGTTTGGCCGAGGCCGGTTCGGTGGAACAAATGGCGGTGAACGTGGCGGTGATGCCGTTGTCCATTTTTGTTTCGATCGTCGCATGGATGTTCATCAGCGCGAAGTTTTACGATAAACCTATTCGCTTCAAAGACACCTTTGGCCTGAATCGCGGCAAACTCACAACATGTCTCGCGGTTGGGTTGGCAGGGGGAATCGTGATCGTTCTTGTGGCCCCGATCCTATCGATACTCTCCCGTGTGATCATCCAAGCGTTCGGCGAAACTCCGCAGGGACAAAAGCTGGTGACGGTGATCTCGGAACAATCCCAATCTGAGGGGGGGATTTTGTTTTTGATTTTCTTCGTGCTCATGGCTGTGGTGGTTGCGCCGATTGGGGAGGAGATTTTGTTTCGCGGCATCCTTTATCCGTCGATCAAACAAAACGGTTACCCGAAGGTGGCAGCCATTGGAACGGCGGTTCTTTTCGGATTGTTCCACGTAAACCTGCTGACGTTTTTGTCGTTAACATTCGTGGGATTGGCGTTGATTTTCATTTACGAGAAAACGGACAATTTGCTGGCTCCCATCTTGGCGCATGCGTTGTTTAATGGAGTGAATGTGCTTCTGATTTTGGTGACTACAAAATATTTTCCTGAACCCGCAATGATTCAGTAATGAGTGATGAGACGAAAAGCCCAAACGAATTTGAGCTGATCACGCGCTTGAAAACCAAGCTGCCAACCAATGACTCGGTCATCGTCGGTGCCGGGGATGACTGTGCCGTGATCGATGCCGGCGTTTCCGGCAAATGGCAGCTTCACAAGACGGACGCCGTTGTTGAGGGCATTCATTTCACCCGTGAAACCGCGCCGGAAAAAGTAGGCCACAAAGCGCTTGGCCGGGCACTCAGCGACATCGCAGCCATGGCAGGGACTCCGCGCTGGGCCACTGTGACGCTTGGCCTGCCGGATGGATTTGACGGTGCAATGGTCGAGACGATTTATGACGGTATCAACCGCTTGGCCAAGCGGCACGATGTTGCGGTAGTGGGCGGCGAAACGGTTTCCAACCCGGAACGCTTGGTTCTCAGCGTCGCTGTAGTTGGCGAGGTGGATCGAGATCGATGTGTCCTGCGTTCGGGGGCCAAGCCGGGAGACGGCATTTGGGTCACCGGCGAGTTGGGAGGCTCGATCGCCGGGCATCACCTTGACTTTGAACCGCGTCTGCCCGAGGGGCGCTGGTTGGCAGAACACTTTTTGCCCAGTGCGCTGATCGATATCAGCGATGGCCTCGCCGGGGATCTTGGCCACATTCTCGATCAAGCTAACGCAGGGGCGGAACTGCTGGAGACTGCCCTGCCAATCCGCCGAGAAGCGAGGTTGCGAGCCCGCGAATCGGATGCGGCCAAACCGCCATTGATCGCGGCATTGACAGACGGAGAAGACTACGAGCTTTGCTTCACTCTGGGACAAGGCAACGCCGTCGCGCTGCTCGATCAATTCCGCAAAGCATTCCCCGACACCCCGATCAGTTGCATCGGCAAGATCGTTGCCGAGCCTGGGCTGAAGATTAAACAAAAGGACGGCACAAAGGAGTTTGCCACTCGTGGATTCGTACATTTCCAATAGCCCCGACGAAACGCTGGAACTGGGCCGAAGCTGGGCGGCGGAAGTCTCGGCCGGCTGGGTAATCGGTCTGATGGGTGACTTGGGCACGGGTAAAACACAACTGGTCAAGGGCCTAGCAGCCGGATTGGGCATCGAGGCAACGGTGAATTCGCCGACGTTCGCCCTGCTTCAGGAACACGACGAGGGGCAGTTACCGTTGGCCCACATCGACCTTTACCGACTCGAGACGCCTGCCGAAATTGTCGGGGCAGGGCTGGAACATTTTCTGACGGCCCCGGACGGGGTTGCCGCCGTCGAGTGGTTTGAGAGGTGGCTGTTTGCCGACTGGAAGCCTGGTCAGCCGTTGCCGGAGTCGGCTCGCCCTGCCAATGGCACCACGCTTCGGTTGGTCAAACTGACTGATGAAGGCGAGACTCAACGGAGGATTGTGTATGAAGATTTTGGCGGTTGAATTTTCCTCCGATCACCGGAGTGTGGCTGTGTTGAATGGAGAGCGGTTGCTTGCCGAGAACATCATTACCGAAGGTCGCAACACAGCGGCGGTTCAGTTAATTGAGTCCACCCTCACCGAGGCGAAAACGAATCGGGCGGACATCGAGTGCATCGCAGTTGGTATTGGCCCCGGCTCGTACACCGGCATCCGTGCGGCGATCGCACTAACGCAGGGCTGGCAACTCGGCATCGGCATCCGGGTGCAGGCAGTGGAAAGCCTGGAGGCGCTGGCTATTGGTCGGCAATTTGCCGGAGCACGAGGTGAGATTACTTTTGCAGTCGATGCTGCACGGGGCGAATTTTATCTGGCCAAGTTCGAGCTTGGAGATGATGGCATGCGAAACCTTGAGCCGACCCGCTTGGCCAAGCAGGACGAGTTTGAGTCTCTCCTCTCGAGCGGGCAACCGGTTGTGGGGCCAAGCTTGGCCAAGAAGTATCCGGAGGCGACAGAGGCATTTCCTTCGGCGGAATTCGTGGGTCGACTGGCGGCCAAGCGAACAGAATTTGTCGAGGCGTCCGAGCTGGAGCCGGTGTACCTCCGCAAGGTCGATTTTGTGAAGGCGCCGCCGTTGCGTGATATTCCTCCACTGTAGACCAAGCGCTTGGCCAAGCGGAGGCGTGTCAGCTCTCGATGACGTTGATCTCGACCGGCTCGACGCTCACTCCCCGGCGTTCCAGCCAGGTGACGGCTTTTTTCACGTCGTTGGCCAAGCCGTCCAGCTCAAGGCAGACCAGACCAATCTCGCCGGTGACACTGGCTTGGCGGACGTTGGTGATAACCGGGAATTTTTGGGACAGCTCCCAGACGACCGGCTTGGTGATGAGACGTTGCGGGAACATCAGCCACAACCGCGCAGTCTTCCGTGAGTTGGCAGTACGCTTGGTTTTGCGAACTGCTTTCTTCGCGGCCTTGCGTGCCGGCTTGGCTGCCTTTTTTTTGGCTGCCATGACTCTGCCTCAACCTCCCGCGATGGCGGGAATGATGCTGACGTCATCTCCGTCCTTCAACGGAGTATTCTGATTCTCAAGAAACCGAATGTCCTCCTCGTTGACATAGACGTTAACGAAGCGGCGAATTTCGCCCTCTTCATCGACGAGCCGTTCCTTGATGCCGGGGAATTTCCCTTCCAATTCCTCCACGGCGGTGCCGATGGTGGCGGATTCGACTTCCACGGTTTCCTGCTCGTTCGTGAGCTTACGAAGCGGTGTGGGGATGCGTACTGTTGCTGCCATTCTGAAAAATCGTTACTTGGTTTTGACCTTCGTGTCGGACTCGATTAGCTCCTCGAACTCCCTCAAGCTCGGCTTGATTTCGTCCGGCTCACCTACACGGCCCTGCACGGCATCGAGCGTCTTCAGGCCATTACCGGTCACACAAAGGACAACGGAATCCTCGGCGGGAATCTTGCCCGAGGCAACCAGTTTCTTGGCCGTGCCAACGGTCACGCCGCCGGCAGTCTCGGTGAATATGCCTTCGCACTCCGCGAGCGCCTTCATGGCATCGCGAATTTCGTCGTCGCTGACGTCGTCCGATGCGCCTCCGGTTTCCTTCATCACCTTCAGTGCGTAAAAGCCGTCCGCTGGTGTGCCGATCGCGAGCGACTTGGCGATGGTGTCCGGCTTGACCGGCTTGAAGAAATCCTTGCCGTCCTTGTATGCGGCTGAGATCGGTGAGCAGCCTGTGGCCTGTGCGCCGTGCACGACCGGCTTGGAATCCTCCGCGAGGCCAAGCTTTATCAACTCTTGGTAGCCCTTGTGAATCTTTGTGAGCAATGAGCCGGAGGCCATCGGTGCGACGGTGTGCTGTGGCAGCTTCCAGTTCAGCTGCTCGGCGATCTCGAACGCCATGCTCTTTGAGCCTTCAGCATAATACGGGCGCATGTTCACATTGACGAACGCCCAGCCGTACTTGCCGGCAATCTCGGCGCACAAGCGGTTCACCTCGTCATAGTGCCCTCGAATGCCCACGACACGGGCACCGTAAATGAGTGAGTTTAGAATCTTACCTTCCTCGAGGTCGGCAGGAATAAATACGAACGAGTCCAGTCCGGCTGAGGCCGCATTGGCGGCCACCGAGTTGGCAAGGTTACCGGTCGACGCGCAGGCCACTGTCTTAAAGCCAAGCTCACGGGCACGGCTCAGGGCCACGCTGACCACACGATCCTTGAAAGATAGCGTCGGGTAATTGACGGCGTCGTTTTTCACCCAAGCTTCACGCACCCCGAGCCACTTGGCCAAGCGATCAGCTTTAACCAGCGGCGTGTAGCCCACGCCTGTGCCCACCGTCGGTTCTTCCGCGACCGGGAGAAGTTCCCGAAAGCGCCACATGGTATGCGGGCGCTTGGCCAAGGCGTCCTTGGTCAGCGACTTTTTGATTTTGTCGTAGTCGTACGCCACCTCAAGCGGACCGAAGTCGAACTCGCAAACGTGGGTGGCCTCGAGCGGATATTCCCGCCCGCACTCGCGGCACTTGAGTGCCTTCATGAATCCAGAGTTTTTACTCATGACTGTTTTCTCTGTGCGAAAGTTGGGAGTTGCGGGAACAAAAAAAATCCCCTTCCCGGTAGACGAGAAGGGGTGAAGAAATTCTTCGCGATCTCGTCCCATTTGCCCCTGGCGTTATCGCCGGGCTGGATTTGGCACCTCGTCGTTGGATTCGCATTCCAACCGGTTGCCGTGGCTTCATAGGGCCAGATCCCTCAGCCACTCTTAATGAGATGCTGCCAAAGCAGCAGGGCGAATGAAGCGAAAATCAGGCCAAGGTGTCAACTCATATTTCAAACTCCGCAGTTTGTGGAACCGTTCTTTTCCCAAACGGGATACGCAGCCAAATCCGTTCATGGACGTAATAAATCGCAATCTTGGCGACGAACTCGATCCCGCCAATTTTCAGTGCAGTCTTTGTTTCCCCGGTGATTAGATAGGCGATCACCATGGTCGAAAAAGTCGCCACCAAGCGCCAAGTGAAGCCCTTGAGCACGCTGCGTATCGACGATTCTGTGACCACTTGAGTTTCTTTATCTTCCATTATTCCCAATAAAAACAAGCAACAAGCCCGCAAAAGCCGGGAGAGTATATTTAATTCCTACTATGTCAATAGAGTATATGTTTATTATGCGCTTTTTCTTTTTGGTTGTCGTTCCGGCTTGGCCAAGTTTTGCTCTCTCGGATGTTTCGCTTGGCTTCCTTTTTCTTCGCTTGGTTGGCTGCCGCCGGCTTGGCCAAGGCCGATGAGCCGATGGCAAAAAAAAGTGATCTGCCTCGTGTTGCTCCCACTGAAGCAGAGAATTCATTGTCAGCTTTTTCGATTCGCGAGGGGTTCGCGATACAGTTGGTTGCCGCTGAGCCGTTGGTGACCGATCCGGTGGCCATGGCGTTTGACGAACATGGGCGGCTGTACGTGGTGGAGATGGTTGGCTACTCGGAGCATCGAGAGGACCGGTTGGGGCGGGTGCGATTGCTGGAGGATAATGATGGCGACGGTGTATTTGATCGAGCGACCATTTTTGCGGACAACCTCGCTTGGCCAACCGCCGTGGCTTGTTATGACGGTGGCGTGTTTGTCGGGGCGACGCCGGATATCCTTTACCTGAAAGACACAGATGGTGATCGAAAATCAGACGTGCGTCGGGTAGCGCTGACTGGTTTTGGCGAAGGCGTGAAGCGGCTCAATATGCAGTCGCTGATGAACAGCTTTCGCTGGGGCTTGGACAATCGTATTCACGGCTCGGCCAGTGGCACGCCTGGGAAAGTGCGCGTGCCGTCCCGCCCTGAGTTGGAAACGGTCTCGTTCGCTCGGTCTGATTTTTCATTCGATCCCCGGACTCTTGAGTTCAGGCTGGAGAGTGGCGGAGCGCAGCACGGTATGGATTTCGATGCAGTCGGACGAAAGTTCGTCTGCAGCAACAGCCGTCATATCCAACAGGTGATGCATGAGCAGCGTTACGTGGGCATCAACCCGTTTTTCATCCCGACGTCGCCTCTGCATGGCATCGCTGTCGATGGGGCTGCGGCACCGGTATTTCGTCGGAGCCCGGATGAAGCGTGGCGTGTGATCCGTACCCGGTGGCGTGTGAATGGAAAAGTAGGCGGGCCGGTTGAGGGGGGCGGGCGTCCGTCCGGATATTTTACCGCAGCCACCGGCATCACGATTTATGATGGGCACGCTTGGCCAAGTGAGTTTCGCGGTGATGCCTTCATCGCCGACTGCGGCAGCAACTTGATTCATCGCAAAAAACTTCAACCTGCAGGTGTCAGCTTCATGGCACGGAGACCAGATGACGAACGGGACCGGGAGTTCCTTGCCTCGACGGATAACTGGTTCCGCCCGGTGCAGATGGAGGTCGGCCCGGATGGAGCATTGTACATTGCTGACATGTATCGCGAAGTGATCGAGCACCCTTGGTCGTTGCCCAGAGGGATCAAGCAACACATCGATCTCGACAGCGGCAATGACCGGGGCCGGATTTATCGCATCATCCCCGATATTTTTGTGCAGCCTACGTTGCCAGCGCTTGGCCAAGCGACTGAAACCGAGTTGGTTGCGGCTCTGGATCACCCGAATGGCTGGCACCGCAGTACGGCGTCGCGCCTGTTGTTTGAGAGACAAAACCGGGCGGTCGTTGCGCCGTTGCGCCGCTTGGCCAAGCGCGGGAAAACGGACCTTGGCCGAATGCATGCGTTGCACGTCTTGGCCGGATTGGATGCGTTGGAGGACGATGATGTGGCGGCGGCGATGGTGGATTTCTCCCCAATCGTTCGGGGTCACAGTGTGCGCTTGGCAGAACAGTTTTTACCAACGCGAAAGGCAGGGCTTGCCGGTCAACTTTCTGAAGATCATTTGCTTGTTCGGAACTTGGTTCGACTGTCTGCTACGCGGGATTTTTTTGTTCAGAACCAGTTAGCATGGACGCTTGGGTTGGTGGATTTTGCCGGCAAGACGGATGTGTTACACTCAATCTTTCGCCAAGCGGGAGCGGACTATTGGCAGCTTCCCTCGTTGTTCAATGCAACGACCGAACGGCATGGGAGACTGATCGATGCGATAGAGGGCGATGAGGCCATGAAGACCAATCCGTACAGAGAGATGATTCTTCGGAATTTAGGGACGATGAAGGAGGGGCGACTGGCGCAGTTTGTTGCCCCCAAAAAACGGTCGGCCAGTGTTCAGCCAATTTTCAAGCCAAGCGGGATCGTAAATCCGGATCGGGCGAAGGTGGTGGAGCAGTTCCGTCCGTCCTTGGCCAAGCGCGGGAAAGCTGGGCTTGGTCGGAAGATTTTTGAGCAACGATGCGGGGCGTGCCATCAACTCGGTGGAGTGGGGCAGGCCATCGGCCCCGACTTGAGGGCGTCGAGGTCAAACGGGGCGGAGCAATTGCTCATTCACCTGATCGACCCCAATCGGGAAGTCGCAGCGCAGTACGTCTTGCATGAGGTTCGCACAGCGAATGGGCAGGAGCCGGTCATCGGCAGCATCCGATTTATGAATGATGCGGTCATTCAAGTTGGATTACCGGACGGATCCGAGCGGCAGTTGCTCCGCTCAGAAGGGGATGAAGTAAAATCCATCGGCCGATCGTTGATGCCGGAAGGGCTGGAAGCGGGATTGAGCGTGGGCCAAATGGCGGATCTCCTCGCCTGGCTGCTGGAGGCGGAGTAGTGGATGCAAAAAGGCAGCGCCGTTAAGGCGCTGCCCAGTTGTTGCACGAGAGCCGGTTATCTTCGAAGGTGAAGAGCCGGGTTCCCTAGGTTTTCCCTCCTTGGAAAAGTGGATTAGTTAATAAGTCTCAGGGCCATTTGCGGCATGACGTTTGCCTGGGCCAACATTGCTGATCCGCTTTGGACGAGAATGTTGAATCGAGCCATGCGCGTGGTTTCCTCAGCCACGTTGGTATCGAGGATGCGGCTGTTGGTTGCGGTCAGGTTTTCATTCAAAAGAGACAATTGCCCCCGAGTGACGTTGAGCCGCTGGATGTTTGCGCCGATCTTCGCTCGCATGTTCGCCAAATTTTGGATGGCCGTCTGGATATTGCTCAGGGCGGAACCGGCGCTGGCGGAAGAGGCGATGCTAGTGGTAGCCGCCGTATAAGCGTGTGCCAGACCGGTAGCCGCCGTGGCCGAGGTCATATCGATCTCGTTCATGGTAAACGTATTTGCATCACTGTCGATTGTGACGGCCATACCGGAGCTGTCGAACAGTGTCACCCCGTTAAACTGTTTTTGCCCAATGTCGCTGATGTAATTCTGCAACTGGGTAAACTCAACAGAGTAGTTTGAACGGTCGGTGTTCGTTTTTGTGACATCCTGTGCCAGCATGGAAAGTTCACTCATGCGGTCGAGTCCTAGCTGTACTTTTTGGATGAAACCATCCTGCGTCTGCGAAAACGAGATCGCGTTGGCGATATTCGTCATAGCAGCTGTGTTTCGGTTTATTTGAGCCCCGAACTTGATGCTCATCGCCAAGCCGGCGGCATCGTCCTCTGGTGAGATTATCCGGGTTCCGGAAGTAAGCCTCGTAAGGGCTTTTGTTAGGTTTTGCTGGGATTTTTCCAGCAGGCGGGCTGCATTGGCAGCCGCCAGGTTCGTATTAATAATCATTCCGACAAATCCATTTGTCGTTAGTTCGACGGCATCCGTGCCATCGGTGAACCTTTAGGATGGGTGATTCACAAACCTTTGAGGAACTATTCCTCGTGCAACTGAATGAACTATCGGCACGAGGCGGAAATACTTTAGCAGAAAAGTGATTTATTCTGCCGCGGGCTCACGCGTTCCTTCTTGGGGTGCGCCTCTTTTTACGGAGTGAGCGTAGCGTGTTCAGGTTTTCGACGTCTTCGTGCAGGTCGGGCGACTTCGGCGTTTCAAGGCAGCCCGGCGTATTGGCAAACCGTGCGTCATTGACGATATGCTTGAAGGCGTTTTTCCCGATCAAGCCGTGGCCGATGTGGTCGTGGCGATCGACCCGAGAATCGAGATCGGTCTTGGAGTCATTGATGTGAAATGCCAGCACCTGATCCAGCCCGATCATAGTTTCCACTTCATTGATCGCGGCATCCCAGCCCCCGGGTTTGCGGATGTCGTAGCCGGCGGCAAAAAAGTGTGCCGTGTCGAGGCAGACCCCGAGCCGTTCCGGTTGTTTTACTTTCTGAAAAATCTCCGCGAGATGCCGGATCTGATGGCCGAGGCAGGTTCCCTGTCCGGCCGTGTTTTCCAGCGCAATCCGGACAGGCGATTTTTTTGTCGCACGAAAGATCTGATTCAGCGCCTTGGCAATCCGCTTCACGCCGGTCTCTTCCCCCTGACCCAAATGGGCCCCGGGGTGCAGCACGAGGAATGGCACACCAAGCGTGGTGGCAAACTCGATCTCCTGCGTGAGCGACTCCATCGACTTTTCGAGATTGTCGCCATCCGGTCCGGCGAGGTTGATCAAGTACCCGGCGTGGCCGAACACCGTCCCGACATCGCCCTTGGCCAATTCGGTTGCGAACCGCTCAGCGTCGGCCGGCTTGGGTGGTTTGCCGAACCACTGCATGTTGCTCTTCACGAAAATCTGAGTGCTTTCGCAGTCGACGGAGCGGGCGCGTTCAATCGCTTTCCAGGCGCCGCCGGCGGTGGACATGTGGGATCCGAGCT
>CAJXAU010000020.1 GCA_913050205.1 uncultured Verrucomicrobiota bacterium | reverse complement strand
AATCGTTCCGCGAAAACCAGGAGATGAAATGTTTGCGCGTGTCAAAGTCGGGCGACGGCACCTCGACCTCGATCAACTGCGGCAGCCGCGCAATGCGCTGGTTCAACTGCGAACGTGACTCGGCGATCATCACCACCGAGTCGTCGCCGTTGACAAAGCCTAGATCAGAAAACCAGTCGTGGCATATGCTGACCCGTTGCCGGTCCATGTCGTTGAGGCTGGTAATCGGCGCGTCCGGCAGAAGCATGTCCGCCCCCTCGACAATGATCAGCAGGTTTTCCTTGAGAAATTGCGAATCGCCCACCTTGGTCCGCGAACAGAGGCACATTTGCCGCATCAACTCGAGGGCGAGCGTCGGGTTGCTGACGGCCTTTTGGAACGAGTCGTCGTACATGCCGGTCACCTCGTCGACTTCGGCGGCGACTTTGTCGGTGTCCATCATCCGGTTGATGGCAAGCTGATCCGCACTCATGCCCAGGCGCCACTCGATCCATGCCTTGCGAACCTTCTCCGAGTCCTTGTCGCGCATGAACCGGATTGGCCCGTTGAGTTCGTACACCACGAGGATAAGGCTTGAGAGGTTCCAACTCGCGGTCAGGTATTCCACGAGCGAGCAGTACTCGTCGTTCTTGCCCTTGTTGTTGTGAAAGACGTCGTGGATGTTCCCGGTCAGGATCAAGGCCCGCGACTGGCCGGCGTTCAGGATCCGGCCCGCTCTTCTCAAAAATTCATTGATGCTGGTTGGCATGGTAACTGGGGTGATGCTGATGGATTACTTGGTTAATTTCAAACAAACGTGCTCGTCTCGCGGCTGCATAACCTCGGGATTGTAAACGTATTTACGAATCTCCTTCCGGATGTCGTCAAACGACTCGTAATCGGGCCGTTCGTCGGGGCGAAACACCGGAGCCGGTTTGTCATAAACAATCGTCGCGCCGGGCCCGGTTTTGTGGCCGGCCGCCTTCCAATCCCAATACTGCGAAAGACCGATCAGGCGGTCCCCCACCCGGATCGCCTCGTTCAACTCGTGCGTCACGATAATCAGGGTGTACGGCGGTTTGGCTCCGTTCGACTTGGACGCAAGATTTTCCTCGTACAATTGCAGGAGCATTTCCTGCAATTCCTCTCGCGTGGCCTCATCGAGAGCGCCGAACGGTTCGTCCAGCAGGATGATCTCCGGCTCCATGATCAGCGCTTGGGCAATCGCCACCCTTTGCTGCATCCCGCCAGACATCTGGCTTGGGTACAAATGCATCGCTTGGCCAAGGCCGACCTTCTCCAAAAAGACCGCAGCGCGATCACGAAACTCCTTCCGCTTTCGCGCCCAACCGGTCCAGTTGAACCAACGAAACATGGTAGTCGTTTGATCCAACTTTAGGCCAAGCGCCACGTTGTCCAGCGCGGTCAGGAACGGATAGAGCGAGTATTTCTGATAAACGATGCCCCGGTCGCGCCCCGGATGATCCGCCTTGGCCAAGCGCCCGTTTTGGAGAGTCAAAATCTGCCCCTCGTTGGGCGGATGAGTGCCGAGGATCGCCCGCAGCAGGGTCGACTTGCCACAGCCGCTTGGCCCGATCAATGACACGAATTGGCCGGCATCGACCTTCAGATTCAAATCGTACAGCACCTTGGTTTCACCAAACCAATGGCTCACCTCCTGACATTGCAGCCCAAACCCGTTTTGTTCCGCGTCCGTCATTTGGCTCCGTTCTGGTACCAGGGACAGACCTTGGCCTGAAGCACCCGCAACCCGTAGTCCAGCAAAAACCCGAACCCAGCCAAAAGCACGAGGTACGGGTAAACCACGTTCATGTTGGTGAGTTTAAACTGTAGTCGAATCCGGTAACCGAATCCGACATCGCCCACCACCATCTCGGCTGCAATTAAAAACACAATCGCAGGGCCGATGCTCAACCGCACCGCATCGATAAATTTCGGCAGCACTTGTTTGAGTACCACCTCTATCGCCACCTCAAAAGCGGATGCCCCCAACGTGTATGCCTTGTCCAGCATCTCCGCCGGAATATCCTTGATAGCCAAGTAAACCGTGACCGCCAACGCCGGGATAATGCCGAACGAAATCATCGCCACGTACATCTCCATGCCGGTGCCAAAGAAAACAAAGTACACCGCGAGCGCTGCAGTCTGAGGCACCTTCGCGAGTAGTGAAATGGGGGGCTGCAAAAATGCTTCAACTGGGGCAAGACACCCCATCAGCATCCCGATAAAAAATCCCAGCACGAGTCCCAGTGCGAGCCCGATCGCCAACCGTTCCCCCGTCGCCAAGGAATCCTCAACAAGCCACCGTTCCCCCTTGCGGTCCGGCTGAGTGAATTTCTTCACGCCCTCCGCCAGTTGCCCCCAACTCGGAATTGTCGTGTCATCGGGGTTGATTTTATGCTGCTCGTGCGACACCCATGTGTAACCCACGAGGAGCAATATCACCGAAAGCACCGACAACAAGACCGCCTTGGTCCGCGATATCGGGCGGCCGATCATGCGCAGGGTCGAACGGGGATCATTCGCTTATTTTGCCGGCCCAGCTTTCGCTTTTTGAATATAACTGGCGTCGAACCGTACGGCAGCATCCGGAGCCTTGGCCGCATCGCCGTATCCGAGGGTTGGCTTGGACTCCACAATTCCGTGAGAGGCACAGAAGTCGACCACACGATCCATGATTTTTGGAAGATTATCCCCGGTCAGTAACGCCTCCCCTTCCTCTGCAGTGCTATAAAACTTGGTCTGCTGCACCACCTTCTCCATGTCCTCAAGGGATACGTTGGCAAATTTCTCGCCGATCGCGATTAGCGTATCGTCGCGCTTGGCCGGATCTGCAATCGCGGCATTAACCTGATAGAAGGCATCGATCACGGCACAGGCGAACGCTTCGCCGCCCTCCTTCTCGAGGCTCTCCTTCGACACGACCACCGAGTCGATGATCTCGTTTGGAATCTTGGTGGAGTCAAACAACACTCGCACGTCATCGCGCTTGGCCAAGGTCGAGATCACGAACGGATTCCAAACCACGATCGCCTGATGCTCCTCGTTCTTTTGTTGCATTGCCAACGCGGCCGCACCGGGATCCATATTGGTGAACGAATAGTCGCCTTCCGCTTGGCCAAGTAGCTCCAGATTGCGAACAAAACAGTATTCGGAAACCGATTTCTCCAAGCCGTAAACCTTCTTGCCCTTCAAATCCTCAACCGACTTGATGTCGTCCGTGACCAGCAAGGCGTCCGCACCAAAACTGGTCGATGTTGGCAGGATCATCACGCCGGGGCGACCGCCCGCCGGGCCAAGAATGTCCATGTTGGTGATGCAAACCGCATCGCAACCACCGGAACCGTACATAGCCAAACAGGGATCGTATTCCGCCTCTTTCAGTTCGATGTCCACACCCCATTTTTCCTCTACCGGGCCAAGTTCACCCTTTTTCCCGTTAATGATGCCGGTGACATCGGCCACTCCAAAAACACTCCATGAGGGATACTCGCTCCATGCCAACGAAAAGGACGGGATCGACTTTTTCTCTCCTGAGGAATCCGGGGTGGTTGATTCCCCCCCACCGCCGCAGCCGCTTGTCATGAGTAACGCGGAACAGCACGCCGCCACCGCCCAACTAAGCTTATGAATTCTATTTTTCATATTTCACCTAATAAATAATCTTGCCACAAAAAAGACCTCCGCTTGGGAGGTCTTTCAAAATTTATTCCGGCAGGATGCTGTCGGTGCTGGCGGACTCCTTCTGTTTGGGTTCGCTCGGGGCCGTCTCGGCACCTTCGGCCAGTCCCAGCAACGAGTCGAACTCGTCGTTGGCTGTATGGCTCCGTGCAAATTCCAGAAACTGCGCCTCCTGTGACTTGCTGTCGGTGCCGGCCATTTCCTTGGAGATGCGGGCCTCGGCGCGCACTTCCTGCCGGAGGTCGCGCATATCCTGCAATTCCTTGGCCATGCCGTCCTTGGAGATGCCGGTGATCATGTCGGCCAGGTCGCGTTCCTCCTTGGCGGTGATCACGTCGGCTACAGCGTCAGCAGCCTCGCTCTTGAGTTTCTCGATGTCGCGCTGCAACTGCTGCAGGTTGACCTTGTGATTGGCGATACTCTCGTCGTACTCGGCCACGTCGTTCTCAAGATCCTTGATGTGATCCTGTTTCTCAGCAAGCGTGGCGGAAAAATCGTTGTATGCGGTGAGGCACTTTTTGTACTCCTCGTTGGCGTGAATCTCTTCCTTGGATTGGCCCTCGGCTTGTAGCTTGGCCACGGTCTGCTTGGCCATGGCCAACGCGCCTGCCTTGAGGTTCTCCAGTTTTTGCACCTCCTCGGTCAACCCCTTGACCTTGGCCATCTTTTTTTCCTGCTGGGCGATCAGCTTGGCCACGGCCTGTTTGTAGGTGTGGATCTGGCTGACTTTGCCTTTGATGATCTCGTCGAACTTCGCCCGCATCACATGGGGATCGGAGTCGAGGCCTCGCCTCGCCTCATCAATCTGCCCGGTCAATTTGTACCAAACTGCCTTGAACCATCTGCCTATTGCACCAAACATTTTATGACTTATTGATCTGAGTTAAATTTTGCAGAGAGCCGCCAGTTAACATTGAATCAACGCGCTGTTCAACCTTTTTCGCCACCTCAAGGCTTTGATCCAGTTCTCCGCGCAATTGTTGCAGCCGGAGGTCTCCCTCGGTTTTACTGGTGATGCCCTGCACGGCGGCGAGGGTCTTGCTCATGTGCTCCACGGTACCGACCACTTCGCTTACCAGTTTTTCCCGTTGGTCGAGAATCGGTTTTTTTGCCACGTCCGAGGCGAGGCTGTCTGCGGTTTTCCAGAGTTGCAGTGATTTTTCCAGCGAGCTAACACACTGCTGAAATAATTCCTCAGCACGCTCCTGAATTTCATCAATCATTGCCCGGTTAAGGTTGGGTGCGATGACGTTCAACTTGCGAAAGGCATCACGCAACGACCGCAAATCCTGCATGGCATCCTCCGTGCGCGAATCCCCGTCCATCGTCAACCGGTGGTGAAAGTGATCAAGTTTTTTGCGCTTGGCCTTCTTTTCCTTGTTTCGACTGGCTTCGACAATTTTTTTAACCCGGTCCTCCTTGCCAAGGATTAACTTGGTCAAAAACATCCCAGCCGAACCCAGCATGCCGCCCAACCCGACGAGTGCAGCCCCCATCGCCGCTGAGCCCTTGAGGCCAAGTGCAAACAGAGAGGCGAACGCGGTGGAACCGACCATAAAGGGGAAGACGACTAGCGGGCTCCCGAGGATATCCCGCATCACGCGCTTGGTTATGCTTTTCTCGTCCACGTTTTTGACGTTGGGGCAGAAAAGGTTCCTACTAATCGAAGAAGTCGTCAACGCTGCGCTTGGCCAAGCGCTTGGTTTAAACTCAGAATGGCACCTGCCCCACCTCGAACCGCACTGACTGGGCCGTACCGGCGGTCGAAGTCGCGGGTGCTGCCTCGGTGCGCATGCGCTCGGCCGGCACTCCCTCACCCTGAAGGAATTCCCCCACGGACTTGGCGCGAGACTCGGCCAGACGTCGGTTGGCCTCGGGATCCCCCACTGCGCGCGACTGCCCAACAACACGAAGGTAAAAGCTCGGGAAGTTCTCCAACATCTTCTTGAGTCGGCGCAACTCGTGTTCACTCGATGTCGAAATCGCGGCAGAACCTCGGCGGAACCCGATCGACTGCACATCGAGATCGCCTACAGCGCGCAGACTCTTCCACTGGCTCTCGCTGAGTTTACCGAGATGGGCGTTTGTGCGGACGCCCTGTAGGTCGCCCGAACCCTGCCCCAGTCCGTCTATGGCGAGTGCGTTGGCCGGATGAAAATTATCAGACTGCATTTCAGTCAATATCCGGTCGAAGTAGAGCGACGTGAACTGTCCATTCAGCGGATCCTTTTCCAGCGCGCTTGTCTTAAGGAGGATGTCGGTGATGTTATTGATCATGTCCTCCACCGTGAGCAACCCCCCCGCCGCCGCACCATCCACAAGGCCAAAGTGGGCGTAGTTTTCGAGTGTGTTTTTCCACTGGATTCCATCGACGATCGCCTTGGCCTCGTCCCCAGAGAGACTCGGGTCGTCCGACCGCACCAGGCCGGCAAATCCGTTGGCATCATTTTGGTAGTGATAAGCCGCTCGGGAATAGGCCTCGATCACGGCCCGCACTTTGTCGGGATGATCTCGAAGGTACTCGCGGCGAGCCACCAGCACGTCGACGATCAACCCCTTGATCCTCGAACTATCCAGCAACACCTTGGCACCGGGAAGCGCCTTGGCCTGCGAAACGTGCGGCTCCCACATGACATATGCCCGCTTTTCCGTACGCGCGGCATCCTTCATGTGTTTCAACACCGCCTCGGACCCGTTCGCTTCGATGATCCAGTCGTTGCCCAGATCCGGCAGTTTAAAGTGTGACTTCACCACGCGAGCCAAAAACTCGCTGGGGGAACTGGGTGTCAGGACAAAGCCGGCATCCGACGTGTTGAGATCCTGAACAGTCTTAACCCCTTCGTCGAAAGCCAGCACGGCGTCCGCCCCCTTGGTCTCGTCGATCACCATGACGATCGATGCAGGAAAACGCCCTAGTCTCGCCCCAGCCATCAGCAGTGAATCGATCGTGAACACGGCCATTTCCACATCACCGTCCTCCAATGCGCTTAGCCTCGCGTCGTAGTCTGCCTCGTCCTCAACCATCGTCAGGCGAATCTGGTCGAGACGAAGATTCTTTTTCATCTCCTCGGAACGCAAAACCGCGTAACCGCTGAACAGGTCGGCCTGAATTCGCACCTCATGAGTGTAGCGACTGTCTGATCCAGTGTCGCTCTGGAGCTGTTCCTCCTTGGGCTTGGTGTAAAAAAACCAGACCGCCCCCCCCAGAATGACCAGCAGTACCAGCCAAACCACGGCGACGATGCACCCCTTCGAACTATTGCCCTCTGACATTAACTCTTGTTTTTGGACGCCTTAACAACTGAGATAATCCCGAGCACAACCAGCAAGGGACATCCCAACATGCAAAGCAGGCTTGCTATGTATTCAGCCGTATCCTCATCACTCGGTTGGGATGCCCCAGACTGCGACGATGAAGGGGATGAACCGGGATTGTTAGGTCGCTGAGGAGGGGCCGCCCGGCGAATTTCACCATGGCGCTGCTTGATCGGCTCGTTACCGGTGGTGGACAGCGTCTTGAGCATCGCGGACGCCGTCTCACCCGGCAGGTCGGCGATCATTTCGAACGCATCCTCCCCGGACGTACCGGTGTCCGATCCGGACACCTCGGCGAACACTTCGGTGATTGCCTGTTGAAGAGACTCGGGATCGTCTGCACTGCGATAGGAATGAACCTTAGTCGCCAGTGTGTGCCGGGACGGCATCTCCACCCCGATGGCATCGATCGTGATGCCGCGCGAGATGATGTCCGGCGTGTAGCCCTCGACCAAATCCGCATCATTCGCCTCGCCGTCCGTAACGACCAACAGGCGATAGGTTCCGTAGCCAAACTGTTTTTTCCGGGCGTCCAACAGGGCATCGGCACCTTGTTTCATGTACGTACCAAGCGGAGTCCCACCACCCGATCTGATGCTGTCAATCGCCCCGTTTAGCTGCTCGTCATTCCTCGGGCCAAGCGGGTACACCCAGTTGCCGTTCGGGAAGACCAACACACCGACATGGGTTGAATCTGGAATCTGACCCAGCACCTGCTTGAGCGCATCCTTGGCCACAGACATGCGGTCACGATTCGTTCTATTCATCGGCGTACCCATCGAGCCGGAGGCATCGACCACCACCACCACGTTGTCGGTCACCTGCACCTCCGCTTGGCCAAGCGGCGTCAACCAGAGGCCAAGCGCCACCAACCCCAACCAAGCCCGGCCGGTCATGTTGTTACGTTTCATCTCTCTTGTCTCCCTCGCATCCTTAAAAATCAAAATCGGTCTCCTGAGTGACCTCAGCCGAAACACGGATCAAACGGAATTCGACCCGCATGTTCTGCTCTGCCTCGGCCGCCGAGCTGGGCTTCGCGATGAATGGCTCGGCGATGCCCACCCCCTGCGGTTGGATCTGCGACAGGTCCACCGCGATTCCCTTGCCCTTCGCGTAGGCGATCACCGAGTTTTTCACGGCGTCGGCACGTTTGCGGGAGAGATTCAGCGCCGCCTGCATCGTCTGCCTCGGGTTGTGGTCGTTTACCCCGTCAAAGTCCCCGGCCTTGATGGCCTCTACCAAGCGGGCGGTATCGTTCAACTCAAGCGGTCGACCGTTGAGTGAATAGCGGTAGTTGCCCCGCGTACCGGTGCGCCGTAGCGTGCCCTTGGCGTTGCCGGCCTTGATGAGGTCGATGAGCGTCTTGGTCGGGTCGGCATGACCACGGATGGCCACCACAGCGTTCCCGAACTTGTCCGCTGTCTCAATGACTCGGTTAAATTCCGCCGCATACTGCACCGCACTGAATTCCGTCTGGTTCGGTTTGAAATTGATGGTGAACGAAACGATCGTGCGGTCGTCCAGTTCACCACCGGAGCTGAGCAACTCGATTTCCTCCAGCACCGCCTCGGCCCGGAATCGTTCCCCTTGCTCGGCCTCAGTCTTCGTCAAGTACTGCAGGAAGTCATCGTGTTTGTAATTCAGGCCAGACGGGAACAACCCCATCTTCTGCTTGGCATAACCCAGTTTGACCGCCAGATCGAGTGACGCTGTTTGAAACGCCTCGAACCCGTGGAGGTTGCCCTGCTTTTCAAAAAAACTGACGTTGCCCGGATACCCGGCAAAAGTGCAATCCAGCAACAGGCCGTGTGCCTCGGCGGCGTTGGGGAGGGCTTCCTTGGTGTAAATTTGCACCGTCTGATCGAGCAGCGCAGTGTAGGCGGCATCATTCCTGCCTGCCTCGTGCGCCGCACGTTTGTCGATCAGTTCCTCAGCTGCCTTGAGATAGCCGGCCACGAACTTGCGAACCAGTGGACGGTTGGCGTCGTAAAAATCCTTCCGGCAAACGTACACGTCAGCGATCGAGCGGGATAATTCCGCCGTGGACACGAGCACATGCGCCCCTTTCACCGTTCCCTCGGCACCGGTGCCCACACCGTTCAAGTCCGTACACAACCCGAACATGTCTGGCGTCACGGCAAAACAAGCAGAGATGGTCGTGTCATCCTTAAACGCCTCCACCGGCGAACCGTCGCCGGTCAACGCTTCAAAGTATTTCACATTGATATCACTCCAATCCAGTTGTGCCGTCTTGAGGATGTCATCAAGCATACCGATGTGCGGGCCACCCTGCTGCACTGCCACCGTCTTGCCCTTTAGGTCGGTCACAGTCTTGATGTTTTCGCGGGCAACCATGTGGTCACCAGCCGACCAAGTCATCTGCATGATCATCACGCCCTTGGTGCGTGGGTCGGATCCAAGCACCTCCGACGCCTGCCCCATCATGCGGTAGGTGCCACGGAGGAAAGGTGACTTGCCGGAGCGATAGTCACGCACCTGCTGAATGAAGTCGTCTCCCGGCGTCAGGTTCAGGTTGAGTCCCTGTTTTTGAAAAATACTGCCGGACTTGGTTTTAAGTCCGCCATTGGCATAGAACGTCGCCATGTCACCACCCCAAAGGATGAAAGGCACCTGCAATGCGCCGGTCGATTTCACTGCGCCAACCGAGCCCGGCCCAACCAACTCGGAAAACAGCTTGTTTTGTGCTGGGACATTGGCAACGACCAGCCCGAGAGCCAGTCCCAACGCGAAGAGTTTGTTCGTTTTCATTTTCTTAAAATTGCCTGCTTCGACGTCAGTAACTCAAAATAAACTAAAAGGCAATTACAATTTTCCGTTTTCCATTATAGTTTCAACCTCTGATTAGGCATTGAATCCGACCGCATCAACCGGCACATTGCGCCCCCTGCCCGTGGTTCCTCCGCACGAACGCTATCTAAACCAATCCGCTGATGTTCGGCTGATCTCCACCCCGCCAGACCCCGGCCTGCGCATGGTCGTGGTCATCCCATGTCACAATGAACCGGATCTACTCGGTGCGTTGCAACATTTGGCCGGGTGCCCTCCCCCGCTTGGCCAAGTGGAGATCATCGTTGTCATTAATGCCTCCGCCGCCCACTCGAAGACTGTTCACGAACAAAACCGGGCATCAATTGATCAGGCGCAGGAGTGGCTTGCCTCCCGCGGTAACCACTGGCAATCGACCCACCTGCTGCACCTACCCAACCTGCCAGACCGTCACGCCGGCGTTGGCCTGGCCCGAAAAATCGGCATGGACGAGGCGCTACGCCGTTTGGCCGATGTCGGGCTGGCGGAGGAGGGGTTAATCATCTGTTACGACGCCGACTGCCGCTGTTCGCCCAATTATTTCATCGGGATCGAGTCACACTTTGCCAACCACCCGGACTGCCCCGGCGCGAGCCTCAACTTCGAGCACCCGCTTGGCCAAGCGGAGATGGAGCAAATGGGATTCGACACATCCGGCCAAGCGCTTGGCCAAGCCGAGTTCGACGGCATCGCCGCATACGAACTGCACCTGCGCTACCACGTCCGAGCGCAAAAATGGATTGGTTTCCCCTACGCCTTCCAGACGATCGGCTCGGCGATGGCCGTCCGCGCTTGGGCCTACGTCAAGCAGGGTGGCATGAACCGCCGTCACGCCGGGGAGGATTTTTACTTCCTTCAAAAAATCAGCTGGCTCGGCCAAGTCACCGAGTTGATCGATGTCACCGTGTTTCCCTCCCCCAGACGGTCGGATCGGGTTCCGTTTGGCACTGGAAAGGCCGTGGGCGAATACATCGGGGCAGGTCAACAAACCACGTATTCGCTGCAGGCTTACCGCGACGTGGAGTGGCTGCATCGGCAGATTGACGCGCTTTGGAATGAGGGCCGATTTTTGGATAAACCACCGGGGCCGCTTGGACAATTTCTGGGGGACAGTTTTATCGAAGCAGTTGTCCCGGAAATCCGCCAAAATTCGACTGACCCGAAGTCATTCCGCAAACGATTCTTCCGCTGGTTCAACGCGTTCCGGTTGATGAAATACCTGAACTACGCGAGAGACAAAGCCTACGGGTCGATACAGGTCGAAGAGGCCGCCCGCACTCTACTGAAAGCGTCAGAGTACGATGCCGGAAAAGAAAACGCGGTCGAGTTGTTAAGGCGTTACCGCCAACTCGACCGCGAGCAAAAATCCTAAGTTAAACTAACGTTTCTTCAACTGGGTCGCACGTTCCTGCAACCAGACGAGATCCGGGTTGCGCATGTTGCTGTGCGTGTGATTGCCCCAGTGGTTTTCCTTGATCCGGGCGTGGAGTGCCTTCGTATCCTTCCCCACCCATTTGCGAACCTTGGTGGAGCCGTCCATGTATCCCAGCGCCGCAGTGCCACTGTGATGTCCAGCCGGTACGTGGTAAAAATTTTGCTTCATGTTCAACCCGTAGAAAGGCCGGCATAGGCTCACCGGATGAACCTCTATGAAGGTAAAAATCTCACCCGGTCCACGGGATGAGTCCGACATTTTCAGGTACGACTGATACCGCGGGTTCGGCTGATTGCGGTAGGCTGGCTCCCCGCGGCTTCGCGATGTGTCCCAGCCGACAAAACTGTTCAACGCATAACTCCGCAACCGCGGAACCTCATTACGTCCCACCTTGATCGTGCTCTTGTCTGCCGGACAACGGTAGACGCCCTTGGTCTGGATGTATTGGCCGAACAACGACAACCGTTTGTCGATCAACATCTCCGGCTTGCCGGCGTCCTGCGGGCGCGACGAAAACACTCCGCCCACCCAGGTTTTCTTGAGCAACCCATTTCCGTTGTGCACCACCCGGTCATCGTGGTCGTCAGCATAGAGCTGCATCATGATCCCAAGTTGCTTGAAATTGCTGATGCAAACAGTCTGGGTCGCCTTGGATTTGGCATTCGCCAAGGCCGGCAATAATAGGCTGGCTAAAATAGCAATGATAGCGATCACCACCAATAGCTCGATCAATGTAAATCCGTTTGTCTTTTTTTTGTTTAACATCTCATCCTCTCCGCTGCTCGAATCCCTACCCCGTGCGACACGACCGATTCAAATCAGGAAAATCCGCTGCCGCAAAAGGCGGAACATACCCCTTGGCTAAGCCTTTGCAACACGAAAAGTTATCCGTTTTCACACGCAATTGTCCCCGCCAATTCGGCGGCGCACTTGGCCAAGCGCCCACTCGGCATGTTCGGCAATGAGCGACTCGTGATCCCGACTGGCCCGTTCCAGCGCGGGGATCGCCGCTGCATCACCAACATTACCCAGCGCCACGCAGACATTCCGCAGCACGCCCCGGCGCTTGGTTCGCTTCATCGGTGTGCCCCGAAATTTTTCCCGAAAACAATCGTCATCCAGCGCAAGCAACTCCAGCAGATCCGCTTGGCCAAGATCAGCCCGGTGGTGCTCCGCCATCAACCGACCCTCACCGGCAAACCGGTTCCACGGACAGGCGGCAAGACAGTCGTCACAGCCATAAATCCGGTTGCCGATCAACGGTCGGAATTCCTCCGGGATGCTCCCCTTTAACTCAATCGTCAGGTAGGAAATGCATCGCCGGGCGTCCAGTTGAAACGGCGCGGTGATCGCCCCGGTTGGGCAGGCCTCGATGCAGTCGGCGCACTTTCCGCAATGGTTTTGCTCCGGCTCATCCGGCTCCAGCTTGACCGTGGTAATGATCTCGGAAATGAAAAACCAGTTTCCCAACCGACGACTGATGAGG
>CAJXAU010000019.1 GCA_913050205.1 uncultured Verrucomicrobiota bacterium | reverse complement strand
GAAAAAATACGGCGCAAGCGTTCAATCAGGTTCCGCAAGCCGCCAACTTGGAGCAATCTCCTCATCCAGCGAAGTCGTTGCCATCCCCTTGGCCAGGCGCATGTGAGCGACCATTCCCACCATCGCCGCGTTGTCCGTGCACAACGTCGGGTTGGCCAGGCGCAGCGCGAAGCCTTCACGCTCGCACGCTTGGCCAAGCGCGGCCCTCAACCCACTGTTGCAAGTTACCCCACCGGAAGCGGTGACACAGCGGACGCCAAGCTGGCTGGCCGCGCGCATTGTTTTTTTCACCAACACATCGACGATGGCCAACTGAACGCCGGCACAGAGATTCCTCAAATCCCGACTGTTCTCGAGCACATGGGGATTGTCGCGAACAAAGTATCGCACGGAAGTCTTTAGACCACTGAAGCTGAAATCGTGCGAATCGTCGTTCAACTTTGGCCGGGGAAAACGATGCCCGCTTCCGTCGCCTTCTGCTGCAAGACGATCCAACTCCGGGCCACCGGGATACGGCAGACCAATCAACTTGGCCACTTTGTCGAAGCACTCACCAGCCGCATCGTCCACCGTACCTCCGAGGACGCGATGTTCCATTGGAGCCGCAACGTGAACCAGCATCGTGTGTCCACCACTGACGATGAGCGACACATTTGGTTCAAACGAATCGAGTTGCAGCGAAAGCGGGGCACCGCCGATCCAAGGCGAGTATAAGTGTGCCTCATGATGATGAATACCGATGAACGGCTTGGCCAAGGCGAACGCCATCCCTTGCGCCGCACGGAGGCCAACCAGCAACGCACCGGGCAGACCGGGTCCACGCGTAGCTGCCACGGCGTCGAGTTGATCCGGTGTCACTCCCGCTTGGCCAAGCGCTTGGCGGGCCACCGGCATGAGATTGCGAAGGTGCTCACGTGAGGCGAGTTCCGGCACCACTCCACCGTACTCCTCATGCAGCTTGACTTGAGAGGAAATCGCGTTGGCCAACACGCTGCCATCACAGAGCACGGCAACACTGGTCTCATCACAGGACGTCTCGACGGCCAACAACAACATGAAAATAACAGGCCGCTTGGCCAAGCGGAGGGATTATTCCGGCTTCTCTTCCGTTTCCTCTTCGGACTCAGGATCGACCTTGGGCTCCTCCTTCGAATCCTCTTTTGGCTCAGCCTTCTTTTCCGGATTGGCCTCTTTTTCGGGTTTTTCCTCCTGTTTTGACTCTTTTTCCAGCTTGGCCTTTTTCTTTTTCTCGGCCTGCTCGCGGATTTTTTCTTTACCGACTAACAGCTCCATGGCCTTGGCCAATTGAGGGTCTTCAAAATTCTCAACGTCCTCACGTCTATCCTTTTCAACCATCTTCAACCCGCCGGGCGTGCGCGCGAGAAACAATAATTCCTGATCCCTCCGGGTCATCGAAATCTTGTGGTTCGGCTCGATGCCTTTGCCATGAATAACCTCATGGCTCGGGGTGTAGTACTTGGCGGTGGTCAACCGCAACGCCGCACCCTCCTGCCCGGTCAACGGGAGAATCTTTTGCACCGACCCCTTACCGAAAGTCTTCTCGCCAACGATCTGGGCGCGCTCGAGATCTTTCATGCAACCGGCCACAATTTCCGAGGCACTGGCGCTGTAGCCGTTGACCAACACCACCAGCGGCAACTCCGGACGCGCACTGCGGCCGGACGATTTGTGCTTGGCATTCTCGCCCTTGCGACGGCCCTCGGTGGTCACGATCAATTCTCCCTTGGCCAAAAATTTCTCGCTCACTTTTACGGCCTGATCGAGCAGCCCACCGGGATTGTGCCGAAGGTCAAGCACCAGCCCCTTCATTCCCTCCAACTCGAGTTTCTTTAACGCCTCCTCGAGGTCGCGGGCGGTCTCCTCGCCAAACTGGGTGATGCGCACGTAGCCGATCTTGTTTTCATCGACCTCAAACATTCGCTGGTTGTTGATGTCCTTGACGGTCGCCACTTTGATGAGCGCGCGTTTGAGTGTGACGTCAATGTTCTTGCCGGTCGACGGCCGGAACAGGGTGACCTCTACCTTGGAGCCGGGTTTGCCCCGCAGCTTTTTCATCGCCTCCGGCATGGAGATATTTCGGACATTCTCGCCCTCAATCTTGACGAAGCGGTCGCCGGACATGACTCCGGCCTCGTAGGCAGGCGTGTCCTCCATCGGCGCCAACACCGTGAGGTAGCCGTCCTGAATGTTGATGTGCACGCCCACGCCGCCGAAATTCCCCTCGGTGTCTTCCTTGAGGTGGGTGTACTTGACCGGGGGCATGAACTCACTGTGTGGATCCAGCTTGCTGAGCATGCCCTCGAGCGCGCCGTGGACGAGATCCTGATAGGTCAAATCGCTGCCATCGACGTAGTCACGCCGGATGCGCTCGAGTACGTTGATAAACAGGTCGAGATTCGCGTGCGGATCGTCCTCCTGCGAAACGGCGTCGCTGTAAACCTTGGCGCCGTAGGCGAGGTTGACCAGAAGGGCCACCACGACCAGCCAATGAAAAATGGGTCTTGCTGCCTTGTCCTGAAGCATTGCCCGGCGACCATACGCCCAATTGGCCTGCTTGGCCAAGCGGGAATCAGAGCTTGCTTACGAGCCAGGTATGCTTGCCGCGCGGGGTCTTTTCGACCTCATCAACCTCCCGCATAACCAGGCGAAAATCGTCGCCAAGCTTGTGCATCACACCTCTCTCGATCTTGGCCAAGCGCGAAGAATGGAATTGTGTCGAGGGGATGTAGCGAAATTCGGCCACACCCGGTTCAGCCTGAAAAAACTGCACAGCATACAGCCCATCGAAAATCGCGTCGTGCATGTTGAAGGCGGTCAGCGAGATGCGACGGCCGCTCGCGGTGACGAGGTATTCCTGCCCGCGGCCGGCGATTTCCTCCACAGCCGGCCAGGCAAACTCCCTCTCGGCGTCCGGCTTGGCCAAGCGCACATAGTCGCCAGTTCGGTAGCGCACAAGCGGCATCGCGAGGTTGTCGAACGTCGTGCCGATGACTTCCCGAAGTCCGTCCTCGTCCGGTTCACCGAACTCAACAAAGCCGTAGTGTGGCCAAAAATAATACAACTCCGAGTGCGTTCCCTCAGCTGCCAGCACAGCGCGTTCCGAGTGGCCATACCAACGGATCGCCCGACACTGAAAAACGGACTCGAGTATTCGTTTTTGGTCGACCGTCAATTGTTCGGAGCCACAGAACATGCCCTGAATCGGTGTGCGCCAGCTCTGGTTATGCCGCTGCAAATACTCGGCCAACTGCAACGCAGAGGACGGATAGACGTACAGAAAGTCCGGCGCGAAAGCCTCGAGTGCCTCGAGGTATTCCGGGATGCGCTCGTCGGTGAGATGGTAGGAGGAGAGCAGCAGCCAGTTGCGGGTGGCGTCGCGCGAGATAACCTTGCCTTCCGATCGCGAATCGGTCACATGCCCCCGAACCAAGGCCAAGCGCGCCTTGTCGAAGTATCCGATCCGCCGCCAGTTCGCCTCCATGAACGCCTGCTCCTTTGGCCGGCTGACACCCTTTTGCAAATGAAATCCGACCGGTACCCCGGTGGAACCGCCGGTGGTGATGTATAGTTTTTGCGAGTCTGGAATGTTGGTCGACGTCAGGTCATTGAAGTTGTTTTGAATGTCCGCTTTTGTGAGCAACGGGCAATTGGCCAATTCGTCAGTGGAACGTAAGAGGCTCGGATCAAATCCAGCCTTCGCAAATGCACGCTGATAAAACGGACAGTAACTGGCGGCGTTAACCAACGTCCGCCGTAGCTCTCGGATTTGGTATTCCCCAATCTCACTCGCGCTCCACTCCGGCGACTCTTCGGCTAGGCGGCGAAACTCCCCGTACGCCTTGCCGTAGCGAATCCGCCTTGGCAACAGGCGATACGTCGCCCCGATGGCGTTGCGCGCGCCTTGCGGTAATCGATCGTAAAGCGAGAGCAACGGGTACAGTTTGTCCTCAAGACTCATTACTTGGAATCGGCAGAATCGGCCCGGCGCTCAATCGCTCCAACCCAGCCAAAGTGCGGGGTAAACTCGAACCAATCCGTCGCTTGGCCAAGCGGCCCATCCCATTCCGGCCTGTTCGATACCACTCGAATATCGCTTGGTTGAAATGAGACGAAACTCCGTTCCCTCATTGAAAAACTGTTTTTTAACAGGCGAAGTTTCTCCCAGTCGAAACCCATCACCATCGCGGCGGTCATGTCCACGGCAGCCGGGTGCGTCCCTGCGATAATCGTTCCGCACGGCTTCCGATCGGGCGCCATTGGGCCGTTGCCTTCCCCCCCGACAATGCCGTCCACAACAGCGAGGTAACGTATTGGCTTGCTTCGCGGCTGGCCTGTTCCATCAAAATCGAACAGGCATTTGTTAAGGTCGAGTACCATGCGCCAACAGGTGTCGTTGCCATGCCAGTTGCCGGAGCGAACCACCTTTTGTGTGTCACCAAAAAACAGGCGGCCAATTTTTTTCAATGGCACAAGCAGGCGGGACAATAGCGGCCGCCCGTAGACGACGCGCTTGGCCCGGCCCATCCAGGAATGCTCCAGCTTGGCCTTGGCCGTGGTGGCGGGAAACTGGTCACCACCCCGGTCCGGCGTTCCTTCGGTGTGGTGTGGCAGCCAGTTTTTGTTGGCATTGATGCCGACGAGATTTTTTAAGGCACAGGTCAGGCCAACTTTTTTGTGAGTCTTAAGCTTGGGAAGGTTGATGAATAGATCCGCATCCATTGGTGTGCGGCACAACATGTATTCATGGCGCTCGCCCTTATGTCGCTCATTGGTTTCATCCATGTTGAACGATGCCCCGTAGAGCTGGCCGTTGCCACTGAAACCGACGAACTCACTCGCCTCATTCAGCGCGACGAACGTGTCTCCCAACGGATCGCCCGGCAGTTGCGTTTTCGACACGGTGACCCCGTCAACGGCATGCCACTCCTCCGGGCGCAGGTCGAGCAGCTCAATTTTTGGGCCGGGGAATTCCGTGCGACACCGATCGATCATCTCGTCGAGTCCGCAGTAGGCACTCAGCGTTGCGAACGATGAATCAGTTTGCGGGGCGTCACAGACGACGATCGATCCTTTGCCGTCCAGCCGTGCGGCCACCCAGCGAATGACCGCCTCGATGACCGCCGGGTGTGTGACGACGTGTTCCCACTGGCCCGGCCCAGGGTTTCGCTCGTCATGCTCCTTCACCCAGTTCGGCTTGAGCACCACGCGATCACCGGGGCGAACGTAGTCATCCGGCAACGCCAACGCGGCAAGCGTTTCATCAACAAGCGTTTTAACTGCGCCGGTGTCGCCGTAATGGTCGATCCCTCGCTGTGCCGAAACATGTGCCGGGGCGTGTTGTCCGTCGGTACTCACTCGTCCTCCAGTGAAAGTAATGCGGTGCGAACCTTTTCACCGAACGCCTTCCGCGTAAAGTGCTGCAGATAGCGTTCGCGTAAACCGGCCTCATCCACCCGGCCTATGAGTTGTTCCAGACGATCAGCGATTTGGATGGGTGACCGGATATCCACCAACCCCTCGTACCCATCCGGGAATAGTTCCGGTAAAATCCGCCAGCGAGTGGCAACGATCGGCAGGCCGAACGCCATCGCCTCCACCAGACAGACCGGGTGCGCCTCAAAACTATAGTACGATGGCAATGAAAACGCATCCACTTGGCCAAGCAGCTCGAGTTTCTTCTCCTCATCGGCGAAGCCATGAAAAAGGACCAACGGCCCTTCGTCATCGTTCAAGTCCGCTTGGCCAATGCGCTCCGTGAACTCCGCCTCCTCCTCCGGCAAATAAAATTTCCCGGCGACGTCCAACTGCACGCGCTTGGCCAAGCCCTTGGCTTGGAGGCGGGCATTCACCTCTGCCACAGCCTCGACCAAATCGAACAATCCCTTCTCGCGATAGCAAAGGCTGAGATAGAGCACGCGCCAGGTTCCCGCTTGGCCAAGCGCCTCGGCACGCGCCTGTTGTTGCGGCCTGATGCGCAGGTCGTAATCCGGACAGGGGTCGGGGCTGCAGTTCGGTACGGTGACTATTTTTTGCGGCTCCAGCTTTGCGGCGTCCTCATGATAATAGTCCCCCAACGCGATGCTGAGCGCAGCGCGACCAAGCAAAATTTGGGACACCCAATGCTCCCAGCCTCGTGCCTCCGTCTCCAACCAGCCGCCCACCCCAGCCGCCTGATAATGGTAAATGATCTTTCGATAGAATGGCCGGCACAACAGCATCACGATCCAGTCGCGATATACGGCATTCCGCAGACCCGGCGCAGGCACGTAATAAAAGTGCGTGGCTCCATGGCTTATCCGCAGCCAGATCGCCCGCAGGCAATAGCGTAGTAACAGGAGCAATTTGCGCGGGCTTGCAGAAGCGATGTCGTCAATGTCCTTCGATAGCCGGGCGTCCACATGAAACACCTCAACGTCCTTGCCTCCGGTATCACGAAGCTCATCGAGCAGTTGCTGCACCATGAAACTCTGGCCGTGAAACGGCGGCGGAACGTGGGCAAAGACAACCAGTTTCATGACTTGGCAGTGTTGAGTTTTGCCATGTGATCGTAAATCCGGTTGTACTTTTCGGTCATGGCACTGGCGGCCCAATCCCGGACGCTCTCCCGAATTTCCGCTGGTGAACGAAGGGGGATCTCCCCGTTTAGAATCGCAACAATCTTGGATGTCAGGTCGTCCGCGCTGCCGCTCTGAAAAAGAACGCCGGTCTCCCCGTCGCGGACGATATCAACGTTACCACCGCTGCGGGCCGCCAACGCAGGGAGCCCAAGCGCAAGCGACTCCATAAGCGAAACACTGCAGGGCTCATTCTCGGAAGCCACAACCACGAAGTGCCCGGACTGCAACGACTCAACCACCTCGTTCGTTGCGCCGTGTAAATGGACTGTCTGTTGCAGCCCGTTTTTCTCTATGAATTCCCGCAGCTCCCCGACGAACGCCTGTGCATCGGCGTCCTGTTGTTCCGGCCCCCAAAGGTGAAACTCCACGCGGTCACGCTGCTCTGGCGGCAGCTTGGCCAAGGCCTGAATCGGCAGGTGCCAACCTTTCCAACGCACGATCGATCCCATGCCAACCAATCGGAGCTTGGCCTCCGGGTCTGTGCTTGGCCAAGCGCTGGATCCGAGTGGTTCGTCCAAAAAACGGTCGGCGCACCCGGAGAATACTATCCAGCTGCGTGGCTCCGAAATCGTCATGTCATAATGCCTAGCCATGGCCGGGTTGAGCAAAACCGTGGTTACCCGTTTGCGCTTGGCCACCCAGCGATAAAAACCGGTGCGGTTGGCAAATGTGTGGTTGGTAAACAAGACCGGGCGACGCATCAACCAAGCGACCAAAAGTGCCACAACCAATCCTCCACGAGTGTGCGCGTGAATCACATCGAATGCCTCGCGCTTGGCCAAGCGGCGCAGCCCAAAAAACGCCAGCGTACTCGTCAGGAAGATGGAAAGGTGACTCGGCGAATCGCTGATGATGAAGCGCCCATGGCGATAGTCGAGTGCCGGTTTACGGGTTTCAGCATAGTCCCCGTGAACCCAGACGGAATGCTGATATCGCTCTGCCGGGCCGACCTGGTGCAGGCTTCGAATGACCGAGAGGATGCCCCCGAAATCTTCGCGTTGGCCTACCAGATGAAGAATCTTCATGTTGCCTCAGCCGTTTCCGGCTCGGCCTCCTTGCGGAGACGATCCCGCAACATGTAATGACAAACCACCAGCAGCCCAGCCTGAAGGGAGAACGTCTTCATCGCGTACTCGCTGTCCCCGTGCAGCGCAATAAATGCAACCACGTTTGCCATCCAAAGACAGGCCACGATGCAGCTTACACGTGAGAATTCATCCTCCACGCCGTGCTCGCGCAAATGGAGGATCACTTTCACCGCCAACACCGTGCCCATCATCAAAAAAAGGAGCATGAAAAGCGTCCCGAACAGGCCGGTGTTGACCATCAAACCGATGAATCCATTGAAAAAACGGCCCTGATTCATGTGATAGGTAATCGCAGTCGGATCCCAGTGCAACGAGTGGTCACCGAAGCCGGACTGTCCAAAACCACGCCCAAGCCAAAGGTAATGGGGGATCATTTTCATTCCCTCCTCCCTCAGGATACGGCGTGTCTCCATCGTACTGGAACCATCGATCTGGGCGTCGCGATGCACCTCAATCCCCGGCAACACAGAGATGGCACGCTGCGCAGCCAATGGCATACGGTCAGCAAACCCGTAGGCAACAATCAGGCCAATCACCATCACCAACCCGCCGATGATGGTGTTTCGAAAGTTGAACACGCGCTGGGCGATTGTGCAGAAAAAGGTTACCAGCACGATGATCGCCACCGTGTACCGATGGCCACTCAACAACCCCACACCCATGATCGCCATACTGGCCGGGATCAGGTACGCGCCCTTGGCTGTGAGGAAGTCCTTCATCTTGAACTTGATCAACAACAACCAGAGAAACCCGGTGCTTACGAAGGCCAGAGATTGGTAGCGGTTAATGCCCATCTTCATACGCTCGCGCTCGAAGTTCATCGCGTCACCGGGCAATTCGAGAAAAAACAGGATACTGAACAGCCATTGGGCGTTGGAGTAAATCACGTCCGAGATCACCCACGTCACTGAAAGGATACATTGGATTACAAACAGCTTTCGAATCTGATCCTCCTTTAAGCGGATCATCATGAACATCAGCGGAAAAATCGCGCAGGTTAGCTGCTGAAAATAAAATCTCCCGCCCATCTGCTCACCGCCCATCGTCCGGAACCCAACACCGCGCTCGAGCATAGTAACGACCAGTATAAAGCAATACCCGGCCACACCGGCCAGCATCCACTTGTGTTCATGGATGGAGTCCCACATCTCATCCCGGTATTGGCGGAATGAAAACACCAACACACAACCAGTCCAGCCAAGCAACGCCGCCGCCTCCCAAACGAACGGGCGGCCCGGGAAAAATGGCATAATCAGCGCCGTCGAGAATGTCGCAATGGCAAACGTCACCGACAGCGTCGCGTGATACGGCATCAACATCAGCCACGCCAACCCGCCGAACGCCAATGCTGCAAAAAACGCATCATCCGCGAGCGTGTAGCCAAACACGACCAACGCCAACGCGATCACCGCGAGAAAGATGAATTTCTGCAGGCGCAGTGCGCCCTCTAACGAACCTGCGTTCACCGCGCGCGGTTATATCGGTTTTGGGAAATTTCGCAACCTTGCGGCACCGTCACTCGGGGCTGATGGCCTCAAGCCGGTGTTTCAGTTCATCTCGGATTTTATCCCGCTCGGCCTCATCCAGCTTACGTGGCACCTGCAACGGTTCGCCGTAAACGATATCACAACGGGTAAACGGTAGCGGCAACTGAAACCGATCCCAGCTCTTGAAGCGCAACTTTCTGCGCGACGCACACCCCAGCGGGATGATCGGCAGCCCCGTCACCTGTGCGAGCGACAGAATACCGTCTTGAATCTCGTAGCAAGGCCCACGCGGTCCGTCCGGGGTGATGGCCAAATGCAGACCCGCTTTCATTTGCCGCGACAACTCCAGCAGGGCCTGCCTCCCCCGGCGACTGGTCGATCCGCGAACCGGCTCTATGCCAAATGCCCGTAGGATTTCTACGAGAAACGCCCCATCCTTGCTCGCGCTCACCATCGCGGCCAGACGTCGACCGCTGACAGGTTTGATGCTGTCCCGGTACGCGTACATCGCGTAGGCCAAGCGGTTGTGCCAGACGCAAATTATGAACGGCTTTTCAATCCCTGCCACAAGCGAGCCGTGCGGGTCGGAAAAACGGACACGCCATGTCAACCGCAGCAAACGCAGCACAACATACAGCAGCCTCGCCGCCAGACGTTGGCCAAGCGATGCCTTGTTCGGGATGACGACCGGATCGCTCAACGTGTGGTCACTTTCCTCCCTTGAGTGCTGCGCGAACCAACTCCTCCACGGTGGCCTGTGCACCGAGCATCGCCTGCGCAGCCTCCGCAGCCTTCTGTGCCTCCGCTGGTTTCGAGCCAAGCGCCTCGAGCGCTGCCACGGTGTCTGCAATATTCTTACCCGAGCCAGTCGGCGCTTGGCCAAGCGCAGTCGGCAGATCGCCATCGACACTGCCCACCTTGTCCTTCAACTCCAGCACCATCCGCTCTGCGGTCTTTTTGCCGATGCCGTTGATGCTCGACAGGCGCTTCACGTCGCCGGTTCCCACCGCCAGTTTGAACGTCGATACATCCATCCCGCTAAGGACATTCAATGCAAGCCGGGGGCCGATGCCGGTGACGTTTTGAATCATCCTAAACAGGTCGCGCTCGTCATCCGTGGCAAAGCCATAAAGTGTCTGCGAGTCCTCCCGCACAACCAGTTGCGTCTTGAGGGTCACCGCTTGGCCAAGAGCGGGAAGCTTCTCGAATGATGACAGCGGAATCAGCACCTCGTAGCCGATGCCGTTGACCTCCAGCACCACCTGCGTCGGCAGCGCGTCCGTGAGTGTTCCTTTCAGAAAAGTGATCATGCCGCGAGTTGCTTCGCTTGGCGCAGAGTCCCACAGAGCAAGGGGGCGCGGCAAGGCTGACCACGCCTGCCAGACTACAGGGCATCCCGCCTTGCGTTTTCAGTTCACCACTCCTAGCCTGCCGCACCTGAAAAATGGGTGACTCTCCCGGCCATAAAAAACCGTGCGTTTGCATTATCGTTGAGAACTTGCCGGTTCCGCTGGACCGCCGGGTGTGGCAGGAATCATGCGCCCTGCGTGACGCTGGCTACGAGGTCGTCGTGATCTGCCCACAGATGCAGGGCTACACCCAGCAGGAGGAAAAACTCGACGGCATCCAGATTTACCGGCACCCACTCAGTGAAGAGGCCAATTCGGTTGGTGGGTTTTTCCGTGAATACGCCTCGGCTCTCTGGGGGGAGTTTCGGTTACTTTGCAGGGCGTGGCGGCGACATCGCTTCGACATTATTCAACTTTGCAACCCGCCCGACATTCTGTTCGTGGCGGCGGCACCGTTCAAATTGGCGGGAGTGCGGTTGATCTACGACATCCACGACGCAACTCCCGAAATGTTTGAAGCCAAGTTCGGCAAACGCGGCCTGCTTTACTGGGCGGTGCGTGTCGCCGAATGGTGGACTCATTTTTTTGCCGACACGGTGATCGCCACCAACCAGTCAGTAAGCAACATCGCCACCGGTCGCGGCGGCCAGGCTGCAGAGGATGTGTTTATCGTCCGCTCCGCCCCGAAGATTCCCACCACAAAAATTGAGCCCAACCCCGAGCTGAAAAAAGGTCGTAACCACCTCATCGGTTACGTTGGTGTGATGGGTAGTGCGGATGGCATTCATCGCGTGATCGAGGCCGCCCATTATCTTGTGACTGAGCTTGGCCGGGACGACGTCCAGTTTTTGCTGATGGGTTTCGGCCCGGAGTACGAGAATCTCGTTCGCCTACGCGATGAGCTTGGCTTGGGCGGTTTTGTTGACCTTCCGGGCCGCGTCGAGGGTGACGCCCTGTTTTCCGCACTCAAGACGATGGACCTTGGCGTGTCCGGGGATCCGATCAACTCGTACAACCATCATTGCACGATGAACAAAGTGCTCGAGTACATGGCTGTCGGAAAAGCTCAGGTCACGTTCGACCTGAAGGAAAGCCGCTACTCCGCCGGCGAGGCCGCCTGCTATGTGACTGAAGTCTCCAGCCAAGCGCTTGGCCAAGCGATCGCAGATCTGCTCGACGATCCGTCCCGACGCGAACAGATGGGGCGCGTTGGGCGGGAACGATTTCACGCCGAACTCAACTGGGAAAAATCGGTTGAGCAACTCGAGGCCGCCTACGCCCACACGCTTGGCCAAGGCTGAGACCCCGGCGTTTTCCAGTGGAAAGTCGTTGTATTGTGAACAGGCTTCCCTAGACTGCGCGGCCCGCGGCGCTGAATTCCAGCGTCGTTCTTTTTGCCAATGAAGAAGCCGACCCTGTTCATCGTGTTTCTGACCGTGTTCATCGACGTGGTCGGCTTTTCCATTATTTTCCCGCTCTTCCCCGCGATGCTCGATTATTATCTCGAGAAGGACGGGGCGAACAGTCTCATTGGCTCGCTGGTCGCCTGGCTCAAGCAATTCGCCGGGGAAGACGAAAACGCCGTGGCCACCCTGTTCGGTGGCATCCTCGGCTCGCTTTACGGTGTCCTGCAGTTTGTCTTCGCGCCAATCTGGGGTGCGTACTCGGACAAACACGGCCGGCGTCCCACGCTTGTCTTTACCCTCAGCGGGATCGTTTTTGCCAACTTCATCTGGATGTTTGCCGGCAGTTTTGCGCTGCTCATCTTCGGGCGGATGCTCGCCGGGATCATGGCTGGTAACATTTCCACCGCCTCCGCCGTGGCTGCCGACATCACCTCAGACAAAAACCGCGCCTCCGGGATGATCATCATCGGCGTCGCGCTTGGCCTTGGGTTCATCCTTGGACCGGCGATCGGCGGGTTGGCCTACGGCTGGCAGATGGTCGATCCGAAAGTCGCGGGCTCCGGTTTCAACCTCCATCCGTTCTCCGGCCCTGCCGCAATCGCGCTGGCGATCTCGGCAGTGAACTGGGTGCTTGTGGTTTTCAAACTATCCGAAAGTCTGCCGCCGGAAAAACGCGGCAAGGACACAACCAAGCGCGGCTTCAATCCGTTTGCGCAGCTCAAACGCATTGACCTGCCCGGCGTGGCCCGCACAAACCTGATTTACTTCGCCTACTG
>CAJXAU010000018.1 GCA_913050205.1 uncultured Verrucomicrobiota bacterium | reverse complement strand
CGTCTATTCGCGCAAAGCACCCCTGCCCGACAAGAAGATCTTCGAACTGGGCATCCCCATTCTCGGTATTTGTTTCGGCCTACAAGTCATGGCCAAGTTCCTCAACGGCAAAGTGGAGCGCGGGCAAAAACGGGAATACGGCAAGGGCACTCTTTCTATTCGCAACAGCCGATGCCGCCTTTTCACCGGACTCCCCAAACAGATACAGGTCTGGAATTCTCATGGTGACAAACTGACAACAGTCCCGGAAGGATTCAAGGCAGTTGCCACGACTGAAAACTCAGGATTTGCTGCAATCGAAAACACCAAATCCCGATTTTACGGGTTGCAGTTCCACCCCGAAGTCGTTCACACGCCCAAGGGTAAATCCATTATTTCAAACTTTGTCCACAAAATTTGCGGCTGCGGTCGTAAGTGGACCATGAGGAATTACGTCGATCAGGCTGTAGAGGAAATTCGTGAGCAGGTAGGCAAGGACAAGGTGATCCTCGGCCTAAGTGGAGGCGTCGATTCAAGTGTCGCGGCCGCCCTGATTCACAAAGCGATCGGCAAGCAACTCACCTGCATCTTCGTGAACAACGGAGTGTTGCGGGCCAAGGAGGCCGAAGTCGTAAAACAAGTTTTTGGCCGAAATTTTAAAATCAAGCTCCACTACGAGGATTCAACGGCCCTGTTCCTCCGGAAACTCCGAAAGGTAACCGACCCGGAGACCAAGCGTAAAATTATCGGGAACACTTTCATTGATGTGTTTCAAAAGGCCACACGCAAGGTCGGGAAGGCCAAGTTTCTCGCGCAGGGAACACTCTACCCGGACGTCATTGAGTCCGTCCCGATCGCAGGGAACCCAGCCGCCCTCATCAAGAGCCACCACAACGTGGGTGGCCTGCCGGAAAAGATGAAGTTCGAATTGATCGAGCCACTCCGTTGCCTGTTTAAAGATGAAGTGAGGGAACTTGGCAAGGAGCTTGGTTTACCCAAAGAGATCGTCATGAGACAGCCCTTCCCCGGCCCGGGCTTGGCCGTCCGTATTCTTGGAGAGGTGACACCGGATCGCTGTGAAATCCTACGGAACGCCGATGCGATCGTCGTCGAGGAAATGAAGTCCAACAATCTGTACTACAAGATTTGGCAGAGCTTTGCCGTGTTACTTCCAGTCCGGAGCGTTGGAGTCATGGGAGATGAACGAACGTACGAATACACCATCGCCGTCCGTGCAGTTGAATCGAAAGACGGAATGACCGCCGACTGGGTCAAGCTACCCTACAAAGTGCTCGAAACTCTCTCGAATCGAATTATCAACGAAGTCGACGGTGTTAACCGAGTGTGCCTCGATATCTCAAGCAAGCCCCCCGCCACGATCGAGTGGGAGTAATCGTCTAACCTTCGATTTCCAGAGATTCGTTCCGGGAAGATAATGCGGGCTGAGAAGAGGAAAACGGCTCGATAGACCAATCAATTTCCCGCAATCCCAGCCGATTCACCTTCCACTCTTGCCCAATATTGGCAAAGGCAAGATCGCATGCTGCCCACTTTTCATTCGAAAAATAAAGGAAGGCATCAACTACGGCCTCCTGGCCGTCATCCATGATCAGCCCCACAAACGTGGCCGTGGACTTTGCAAAGACAGGCATCTCATCACGAATCATCGACTGGAATTCCGGCAATCCCATTTGCTGCCAAATGTCCGTCATCATGCCTTTCGCATGGACAAAGTCCTCGCTCCGCAACGCCTGCAGAAAGATTTGAGCGTCATCCGTAAGTTGTTGATGCAACAGGAGAGTTTGCAGGGTGTCCCGCATCGGTTGAAGTCGAGTCAAAGCATTCATGTAACCATTCGAATCGCGGACCGGATTTAGTATCGACGGACGGGCAATATTCTTTAGGTTAATCCTCGATTTTGTCCACCGTACTCAAAACCGTGCTATTCAACAGGCGTGTGGCGATTTGCTGGCCAGTTTTAACTTTGGTCACATCGCGAATAATCCCTCCCGACTTGGCGTCACTGGTTATGGAATAACCCCGCGACAAAACGTTATCAGGAGAGAGCAAACGAAGTTTGTTCAACTGATTAACATAATCATTCCGGCAATCGTGCAGTCTTTGAATCGTCACTGCGTTTAAACGCTCCATCAAGCAGGCGAGACGATCCTTCTTTTGACGCACGACTTTGTCTGGTCGAACCAACTCCAGTCCCTGCCTGCATTGCTGAAGTTTGTAGGAGCCTTCCGACACCCCCCGCTTGGCCAAGCGCAACAGCCAAGCGCTTAATTCATCCAAGCGCTGACAGGACTGAAGCAACTTGCGCCTCGGGTGTAATTGGCGAAGCCGATGGCTGGCATGCCCGAGTTCCCGCTTGGCCAAGCCGACTCGTTCGCCAGCCAAGCGGCCAAGCCGACTGAACGTGCGGGCAACAAATTCACGGGATGCAAAAACTCCCTCCGTGATCAACTCAGCCGCCGCACTGGGAGTGGCCGCCCTCACATCTGCTACGAGGTCGGATATCATAAAATCGATCTCATGGCCGACTGCAGAAACGACCGGCACCTTCGAGTCAGCAATCGCCCTCGCCAGAGACTCCTCATTGAATGCCCACAAGTCCTCAAGACTGCCCCCGCCCCGGGTGACGAGGATTAAATCCAATCCATCCCGATCCCGAATACTCCATTGATTCAACCGCGCCAGCGCTTGAACCATCTCTTTTGCAGCACCTTCTCCCTGTACGCGGCATGGGGCCAAAACCAACTCAAGCGCGGGGTTTCGACGCTCAATGACATTGATCACATCCCGCAACGCCGCACCTGTGGGCGAAGTGACAATCCCCACTCTGGCAGTGTATTCGGGCAGCGTGCGTTTCCGTTCCACAGCAAACAAACCCTCTTCGTTCAGCTTCGCCTTTAGTTTCTCAAACTGAACCTGAAGCGCTCCCCTGCCCTGCAATTCAACCTTTTGAACGATCAATTGAAATTGGCCTCGCGGTTCGTAAAGTGTGACTTCTCCCTGAACCAATACCATCGCGCCATCCTGCAAGTGCGTACGTGCCTCACTCGAGTTTCCTCGGAACAGAGCGCAACTGATTTGGCCCCGTTCATCCTTGATTGAAAAATAACTGTGCCCGGACGACTGGCGCCGTAAACCGGATATTTCTCCCTCAACCCATACACGGCCAAGTTGATCTTCAAGAAGGCTCTTGGCTCGGCGATTCAGCTCAGATACGGAGTAAACTTTTCGGGTTTCGACAGGGGTTTGCTCTTTTGATTCGAACAGTTCGCCAAATTCCCACTGGCTTTGTTGCTTCCGGCTCATTCTTCCGATTGACTGTCAGGTAATATTTCGGATACCCGTTCGATACCTATTGCCTTTCCTGTTGATTCATCAATCTCGATCGCTACAGCGTTCAACGTTACCCGCTTGGAGGCCACGCCAAATCGTTGAGGTTGATACGTCAGGAATCGCTTAATGATCGGCTCAATCTCACGGCCGAGGATACTTTCCTGCGGCCCGGTGCAACCTGCATCACATAAAAAAGCTGTGCCGCCGGGGAAGATTTGTTCATCGGCCGTTTGCACATGCGTGTGAGTCCCCACAACCGCACTTACACGGCCGTCAAGATAACGCCCCATCGCAATTTTTTCCGAAGTCGTTTCAGCATGCATGTCCACGAAAATGATATTCGTTTGTTTTTGCAATTCCTCCACCGCCTCGTCAGCAGCGAAAAAAGGATTCTCAATCGGCTTCATGAACGTCTGCCCCTGCAGGTTTAAAACTCCGATCGGCGGAAGATCACCGATTTGTTGCACACAAAAACCTTGGCCGGGTGTTCCTGCTGGATAGTTTGCGGGCCGCACAAAACGGGATTCACTGTTCATTAAAGAGACCACCTCCCGCTGATCCCACAAATGATCGCCACAAGTGATGACGTCCACACCAGTTTCAAAGATTTCTTTTGCAGTCGAGGGGGTGATACCGGAACCACCCGCCGAGTTTTCGCCGTTCGCCACCACGAAATCCAGGCGCAGCGACTCGCGGAGTCGTGGCAAAAAATAACGCACTGCCTTACGCCCGGGTTTGCCAACAATATCACCTATGAAGAGCAACCTCACCGCAGAAAGCCTACGCAAACCGTCGCTCATGGACGATGCTTAACTTGATGCCTGTAGCTTGGCCGATTAACACTTCCGGCATGTCAGTGAAGATCGTTGACGCCTCCATCCACGAAATTCAGTTGAAAACCCGTATGCCATTTAAATACGGGATTGCCACGATGACGGAAGTCCCGATGGTGTTCGTGACCGTCGAGGCGGAAGTCGATGGAAAAACCGCCACTGGCACTTCCTCCGATCTCCTCCCCCCCAAATGGTTTACCAAGGTGCCCGATGATCCTATCGAAAAGGAAATTGCGGATATGCTACGCGTAATTCGTCGGGCACTTGGCCAAGCGCTTGGCCAAGTGGGCGATAGTGCATATGATTTATGGCGAATCCTCTACGAAAAACAGGCGGAATGGGCTGAATCAAGCCAAGTGCCGCCACTGCTTGCCCACTTTGGTACGTCACTCGTAGAGAGGGCTCTGATCGAGGCAACCTGCAGGGCAAACAACCAAGCGCTTGGCCAAGCGATCACTACCGGCTTACTTGGATTTGATCCCGGTGATGTTCATCCCATTTTAAAGGGGCAAGCCGCAAGCAGCCTGTTGCCAAGCCAACCTCTGGCAAAAGTACAAGCCCGCCACACGGTCGGGCTTGGAGACCCATTAAGCGCAAATCAAATCACTGAGGATGATCGTATCGACGACTCACTCCCTCAATCGCTAGATCAATGCATCAAGGCTTACGGCCTGCGCCATTTCAAAATCAAAATAAACGGCGATATTCAATGGGATTTGGAACGCCTCAAAAGCGTGGCCAAAACAATTGTGCAGCATGCCGCTGGTGATTATGCGTTCAGTCTGGATGGAAACGAACAGTTTCAATCAATCACGTCGTTCCGCGATCATTGGAACCAACTACGCAACGAACCTGAACTGGACTCGTTCTTCGACCACCTCCTTTTTATCGAACAACCGCTCCATCGTGACGTTGCGCTGGACGAAGCGCTGAAAACTGAGTTCGATCAATGGCCCGATCGACCAGCTGTGATCATCGACGAATCCGACGCCACACTAGAGAGCCTACCCAAAGCTCTTGCCATCGGCTACGCCGGCACCAGTCATAAAAACTGCAAAGGGATTTTCAAGGGAATCGCAAACGCTTGCCTTTTGGAGCATCACCGCCGCAACGGCAATCACACCGTCATGAGCGGAGAAGATCTTTGTAATGTCGGTCCGGTTGCGGTAATTCAGGATCTTGCAATCATGGCGATGCTTGGAATCGAAAGCGTGGAACGCAACGGGCATCATTACATGGCCGGCTTGTCGCAATTCCCCCATCGCACTCAGGAGCAAATCCTCGAGGCTCACGATGGCTTGTACAAAACCAGTCCTCTCGGTTGGCCCACCCTTGCAATTACAAATGGTGAAATCGATCTCAGTTCGGTCAACAAACAGGCATTCGGCACCGGCTTTGATCTCGACCTTGGCGTATTTGATGAGATTTCCATGTCCGAAGAATGAAGAACTCCCCGTCAGCAGGTCAACTTGATCATAAGTACCTTTGGCATCCGTTCACACAGATGCGAGACTGGCTGAAAACGGAGCCAATCATCCTTGAGCGAGGAAAGGGCTCACTCCTATGGGACAATACAGGGCGCAAATATATCGATGCTAATTCATCCATCTGGACAAATCTTCACGGACATAACCACCCAAAAATCAACCAAGCCATTGGTAAGCAACTGGACAAAGTTTCTCATGTTTCCGCACTTGGTTTTGCCAATACACCGGCAGCCAAGCTAGGCGAACAACTGATCCGCTTGGCCAAGCCGCGAAGTCGATTTCCCAAAACCGAGCCACACTTGGCCAAGGTCTTCTACTCAGACGATGGCTCAACCGCAACCGAAGTCGCTATCAAATTGGCCTACGAGCATGCACGCCGCACAGGACGGGCACGCACACCTCGCTTCCTCTCGCTGGACGGCGCATACCACGGGGATACCATCGGAGCCGTCAGCGCCGGGCATATCGACCTGTTTCACAAAGCCTACTCAGGTATGCTATTTAAAACTGATCGGGTCGCCTCCCCATACTGCTATCGGTGCCCCTTCAATAAGGCCAAGCCGGAACGAGCCGATGCCCGGAAGTATCGCAAATGCAACATGGAGTGCGTCGACCTCGTGCAACAGAAATTCGAACGCCGACAAAAGATAGGTAAAAATTACGCAGCGTTCATTGTCGAACCGGGCATACAAGGGCCTGCCGGGATGATTGCCCAACCAAAAGGCTGGCTTGCCAAAGTCGCCGCGATCGCGCGCGAGCACGGGACGCAAATCGTAGCGGACGAAGTCATGACCGGGCTGGGACGTGCATCGTCCAGTTATTTCGCGAGTCACGCCGAGAAGGTTCAGCCTGATTTTCTATGCATCGCCAAGGGCTTAACCGGTGGCTACTTGCCCATGGCCGCAACGCTGACAACGCAGGCAGTTTTTGATGCATTCCTTGGGGAATACGAAGAGTTCAAAACGTTTTATCATGGCCATAGTTTTACGGGCAATCCACTCGGAGCAGCAGCCAGTCTCGCCAGCCTGAGTTTGCTGGAATCCAAAAAAACTTCGCAACAACGAGTCCGATTGCAAAAGAGCCTGAAATCACTTTCGAAACCACTTTGGAAACTCGATGCAGTCGGGGATATTCGGCAAAGCGGAGGAGTCCTCGCAGTTGAGTTGGTTGCCGACTGGAAAACCCGAAAACCGTTCCCCTTATCGAAGCAGATGGGTATACGGGTTTGCGACTTTATGGCCAAACAAGGTGTGCTGACTCGCCCCATTGGAAACGTCATTGTAGTCATGCCACCTTTCTGCACCACGCAATCGCAGGTCAAAAAAATCTTCACTGCCCTACAGGCAGCTATTTCGGCCACCACATGAACTGGGACGATCCAAAATCAATATATGCCGCAGCAACTCTTGGGCTGATTACTCTACGCTACATTTTTGAATTGTGGCTCGACCGATTGAATACTCTGCATGTCAAAAAACATGCGCAATCCCCTCCCGATACGTTTCGGGAGATCATGGATGACGAGAGATATCAAAAGGCCGTGAGCTACACCTTGGCCAAGGCGCGGTTTGGCACGTTCTCCGACACTTACTCAACAGCACTTTTGCTGTTGTTACTATTCTCCGGACTGATCGCCGGGGCATTCGATGCGGCCACTTCAACAATTGGAGATTCTCACTTCGCCGAGGCCACAGCGCTTTGGGCGATACTTTGGATTTTCTCACTATTGACACTGCCATTTTCATGGTATTCACAGTTCAAACTGGAAGATCGGTTCGGATTCAACACCTCGACGCAAAAAACATGGTGGGGAGATCAAGCCAAGGGGCTATTGCTCAGCTTTATTATCGGCGTTCCACTACTTTGGCTGATCCTTTGGTTGGCCGAAAATGGTGGGGATAACTGGTGGTTGTGGGTCTGGGGTGTGATCGTGCTGTTCCAGTTACTAATGAGCGTTTTGGCTCCGATATTCATCCTGCCACTTTTCAACAAGTTCACCCCAATCGAAGAAGGTGAACTGAAACATCGACTATCTCGACTCGCAGAAAAAACTGGCTTTATCAACGCCGGCATTCAGGTCATGGATGGCAGTCGTCGGTCGAAACACTCCAATGCGTTTTTCACCGGCTTGGGTAAGGGGCGAAAAATCGCGCTGTTCGATACGTTGATCGAGCAACTTGATGACGATGAACTTGAAGCTGTGCTCGCACACGAGATCGGGCACTTCAAACTTCGGCATGTCCCGAAGATGATTGCCAGATCATTCGCCATGACACTGGTTGGGTTGTACCTACTAAATCTTCTCGCTCAACAACCAGCGTTCGTTGAGGCATTCGGTTTCACAGCCGATGGATTAGCACCCGCACTGATTGTGTTTTCACTACTCGCGGGCGCGGTCACATTCTGGCTAACCCCGATTTCCAGTTTTTGGTCCAGAAAATATGAATATCAGGCAGATGAATTTGCCGCCAAGGCAATCGGGGAAAGTCGCCCGATGATTTCGGCACTGCGCAAATTAAACCGAGAGAATCTTTCCAATCTCACGCCACATCCACTTTACAGCGGATTTCACTACGACCACCCCACGCTGCTTGAACGCGAGGCCGCCTTGAAAAACATTGAGGCCAATTCAGTCGTTTGACATTCGGCTTTTTCCTCTTGGCCAAGCGCGTTACCCTTCGTTGAGCCAAGCCGTTATGCGGCGACTTTTCAAAATGCGGCAAATCCAATTTATCACAACTCTCTTTTTGGCTATTGCGCTTGGCCAAGCGCAGCAACTCTCAGCCGCTGAACCGTTCATCAGTGAAGTCGTTGCCGCCAATGACAACTCACTACGAGATGATTTCGGCGATTCCCCCGACTGGATCGAAATTCATAACCCAAGCGACTCTCCGCTCAATCTTGACGGATGGGGATTGAGCGATGACCCAACTGATTCACACAAGTGGACGTTCCCGTCCATAAAAATCCCGGCGCATGAATTTCTCATCGTCCACGCCTCCGGCAACAATATCGCTGAAGCAAACAAACCTCTCCATGCCAGTTTTAGATTGTCCCGAACTGGTGAGTTCCTTGGCTTGGCCAAGCCGGACGGCACGTTCATCGACAAATTCGAACCGAACTTTCCCGCCGGCGAAGACGACTGGGCATACGGCGTTCCGATGATGGGTGACTTGGATGAGATTATTCCCCCCCACTCGTTCTTTCGTTATCTTTTACCCAGCAGCAGACACTCAAAACTCGACTGGGAAAATCCGGATTTTCAGGTGACCAGTTCTTGGAAAAATTCACGATCTGGATTCGGGTTCGACAGGAGCGGGAGCACATTTGGCGACTTGATCAAAACCAAAATCTCAACCTCAAAACGATGCATTTGGCTGAGAAAAACATTTCGTGTTAATGACCTCGATACAATCAGCACACTGGTGCTGCGTATTCGCTTTGACGATGGATTTATCGCATCGATCAATGGCACGAAAGTGTTGGAATCGAACGCGCCAGCCAAGCCGCGGTACAATGCCTATGCAACGGGACGAAACACCAATTCCAACTATGTTGATTTTGACTTAAGTGAACATATCGGTCTACTCAAAAGCGGCAATTCAAACGTCCTCACAATTCAGGCGTACGACAGTCGGGCGGATCGGAGCAAGTTCTTCATCATGCCGACCCTGTTAAGCGGCAAAAGCACCAAATTTGATAAAGAGAAACGATCTTTCCTCAGCTTCGCGACTCCCGGAAGGCCGAATGCAAACGCTGTCCCGCCACGCCCCGGTATTCCGGTTTTTTCCAAAGAAAGCAGTAGTTTCACATCCAGTGTTTCTATCTCCCTTGAGCCCAGCCGTGAGGGTGAAGTGGTTCGTTATACCACGGATCGATCCATCCCAAGCCGGTCATCAAAAAAATTCACCAGTAAAATTCGCATAAACAAAACGACGATGATCACGGCACGTTGTTTTGACGAAGATGGCAACGCCGGAGCACCCGTCTCGCACACCTATCTTCAACTAGCGTCAAATGCTCGAAAATTTTCATCCAACATCCCGGTAGTCGTTATTGAAAATTTTCGTGGAGGAGGCATCCCTCCCGATCCATATAAAAAGGCGTATATGGCTGTTTATGAACCAGGCGAAGACGGCCGTACTAAACTCACTGATGCCCCGACACTCGACACCCGGGTTGGCATCAAGATCCGCGGATCCTCTTCTCTGAATCGCGCAAAAAAAGCGTTTACGGTTGAGGCACGTGATGCGTTCGGAGAAGACAAGGACATCTCCCCGCTTGGACTCCCCGAAGACTCCGACTGGATTCTTTACGCCCCGTATAATTTTGACCGTGCTCTAATCCGTAACGCCCTTGTTTACGAACTAAGCAACCAAATCGGCCGGTATGCCGTGCGCACCCGTTTTTGCGAAGTGTTCGTAAACACAAACGGAGGCTCGTTGAGTTACGGTGACTACGTCGGCGTGTACGTCTTCATGGAAAAAATCACGCGTGGCAGGGATCGTGTAAACGTGACTCGTATCGGCCCGGAAGATAACGCTCACCCCGAAGTCACCGGCGGCTACATGTTCAAGATTGATCGACCCGACCCCGGGGATTCCGGGTTCAGCGCCGGTGGACAAAGTGTAAAATGGGTCGAACCCAAGGAAGACGAAGTCACCTCAAAACAAAGCGCGTACGTTCGCACCTACTTTAACAACGTCTATAGAAATCTAAGCTCCTCCACCAAATACGACGACTACATCGATCCGCTGTCATGGGTGGATCACCACATGATCAACGAGTTCACAAAAAACCCGGATGGCTTACGGCTGAGCACCTACTTTTTTAAGGATCGCAACAAGCGCCTCGAGTACGGCCCCGTTTGGGATTTCGACAGGACGATGGGCTGCGATGATGACGGCCGCGCATCAAATCCGGTTGGCTGGTCCGGCAGTTATCGATACGGCTGGTGGGGCCGCGTCATGAGCAACAAGGCGTTCAAGGAACTATATGCACAACGCTGGGCAGAGGTCCGATCCAAGTCGATGACAGAACGTAACATTTTTGCCGTAATCGATGAGTGGGAGGAATTACTCAAGGAATCTGCCCAGCGCAACTTCACCAAGTGGCGACTTGTAAACAGTCGAACCGGTTTTCAGACCGAGATCAAACAACTGAAAAATTGGATCTCTCGTCGGCTGGCCTGGATGGACACGCAATTTGATGCCATCCCGGCTCCAATTCTCAGCATGACTGAGGGAGCTGCCCTGCCCGGTTTTAGCCTCGGTGTCCGAGCCCAGTCGGATGAGGTTTATTTCACCCTCGACGGCACGGATCCTAGATTACCCAACGGCAAGTTGAACCCCTTGGCCAAGCGACTTGGCCAAGCGGAGACCGAAGTCATCATTCCGAAAGACAGCGAGTGGCGATATTTAGACACGGGAGTGAACCAAGACAGGACGGACTGGAAAGAGATCGACTTCGACGACAGCGCTTGGCCAAGCGGCAAGGCCGAACTGGGTTACGGAGACGGCGACGAAACCACAGCAGTCGATCGGGGGCCTTCGCCTAGTTCAAAATATCGTAATACAATCTACTTCCGCAAAGAGTTCGATTTCCAACCCGGCTCCAGTGAGAAATCACTCTTCATCAAATTACTCCGCGATGACGGTGCGGTGGTTCATTTAAACGGAGAAGAAATCATACGAAGTAATATGCCAAGCGGGACGATCCGCTATCGCACCTACTCTGCCAAACGAAATTCCAGCAGGGAAAGTCGCATTTTCTTTCCCTACTTCATCGACCTGCCCGCTTTTCGAAAAGGGAAAAACATCCTCGCCGTTGAGGTGCATCGCGGATATCGCTCAGATAAAGATCTTAGTTTCAATTTAGAGGCGACGCTCATCGATGCAGCAGGCATCCCCATCCCGATAGAGAAATCGTCAACCATTACCGTTCGTGCAAAGAGCGGAACTAAATGGAGTGCCCCGGCAATCTCCTCCGTCACCATCTCGGAGACAGCTGCACTTCAAATCACGGAGTTGATGTACAATCCAACAGATGGCAAAGCGATGGAGTATATCGAGTTGAAGAACACCAGCCAATTTCCTGTGAATCTCGAGGGCGTTAGTTTGACGGGAGTAAATTTCACATTCGACAACGGTGTCCTCGAACCATGGAAATCCGGAGTGATCATCTCAAACGATGACCCGATCGCATTTACGCAAAAATATCCCAACGCAATAATTCTCGGCACCTTCGGAGGCGCCCTCTCAAACGGAGGCGAAGAAATTGCTCTACTCGATGCGAGCGGACAACGGATCTCTTCAGTACGCTACGGAAGCGAAGCCCCCTGGCCCGAGGAAGCCGACGGTCTTGGTTCTTCTCTCGAACGCATCTCACTTTTCAACCCGGAACAGGATCCGGCCAATTGGCGGGCTAGCCTCGTTTCTGGCGGCACCCCGGGTGATGTGTTGATTACCGAAATCGGCAGAACCGGTGATGGCCGGATTTCGATCCGCTTTCTTGCCCTGCCGGGCAACAGTTATTCCCTTCACGCAACCAGAAACCTAGGCAACGGCCATTGGGAAAAGTTGGAGAATAACGCATTTGTCACCGAGCAAAAAGTGGTGGAGTTTTTGATCTGGCCCGATGCCCTACATCAATTTTATCGAGTAGCAAGTCCATGAGTTCGTATCGCTCACTTCACGATCTTCCCCCATTGGCGGGTGTGTGCAACTTCACGGAAGCCCAGCGCCCGGGTCTATCTGTAGAGGAATGCGTTCTCCGCCTAAAGCGCTATCACTATGCACTCAAGCGGTCACACCAAATCCTAAATAACCGCATCCCGTCTGAGGCGGTTTACGAGCTGAAAATGACATTCAGCCTGCACGCCCATTATTGCGCGGAACACGTCGCATCGTTGCGTAAGCGGGTGGGCGAAATGCGGGAACCACCTCTGGGATTAGAGACGGTTCCAGATGAAAACCTAGAAATTCTTTTCGACGAAATACTATCAGCACCAAGTACCGGTGAGTTGTTGATGGGGCTCTACGAAATTGCCCTGCCTGCCGTCGAAAATGCCATGCGAATGCACTTGAAGGACACCAATCCCCTTGTGGATCATCCCTCGATACGAATCATTCGCTTCGCTCTTTTGGAAATCGACGAGATGATCGCGCTTGGCCAAGCTAGCATCCAGTCATTGGTCGATCAGGAATCACGAACAGACGCAACCGCTTGGCTTGAAACACTTGAAAATTGCCTCAGCAACGCCGGCGGCTTGGCAGGGGTTAACGCGCAATCCGAAAAACCGATTCACAAAAAGTACTCTTCCAACTCTTTCGTCTACGATGGCACCCCCAAGCGGGACGAACGTTTCCCCGACCCATTCAACATGGGTGTCAACGCCGAGACTTTCCTTTACGATGAGTCGTTTGCGCCAGAGCCTAAGACTCTAATGATGTTCTACAAACGCCTCCGAGAGATCGA
>CAJXAU010000017.1 GCA_913050205.1 uncultured Verrucomicrobiota bacterium | reverse complement strand
AACTGCTTGGGGAGTTGAAGGAAATGGCGCCGGATCGAGAAGTGGTGTTGGCGCGTGAGCTGACAAAAAAGTTTGAGGAAATTCTACGGGGGACAGCGGCAGAATTACTGGAGCATTACCGGGAGAAGAAGCCCAAGGGGGAGTTCGTTGTGCTGGTTGGCCAAGCGCTTGGTTTATCGGCCGAGCATGCCTCGAATGAGTTGGATTAACCCGGCGATGTTGCCGATGAGGATCAGCCCATAAATTCCGCGCCAAGTCCATTGCACATTTGCCGGCATAGGCTCAAGTGTGGCCAATAGGCCAAACACGCAAAACAAGGTTGCGGCAAAGAGAAAAAATGAAAGGGCAACACGTACGAGCATATCGTCCCGGTGATTGTTGCCAAAGAGATGACGCTTGGCAATTCCGGGGCAGTCGCTACCATCCGTGCCGCACCATGAAACGGATTACCACGATTGGTTTAATGACAATTGCCGCTATGGTACATGCGGCGCCCCACTATCAGGTTTTGACAAGTACCAAGCGCGACATCAATACGGAAAGTTGGCAACTGACCAGCAGCGAGTTCCCCGCCTATAAGGGGAAGGCGCGTTGGTCGATCAACAAACGAACCCTCCACGGCGGTAAGCAGGAAGGGGTCGGCTTGATCGAGGTCGATAACGGCAAACTACAGTTTCGCGTGATCCCCACTCGCGGGATGAGTGTTCTGGACGTGACGATGGGGGATGTGCGGCTCGGTTGGGATTCGCCGGTCAAGGAAGTCGTCCACCCGAGCTATGTTAACCTGCATGATCGGGGTGGACTCGGCTGGTTGGATGGGTTCAACGAGTGGATGGTTCGCTGCGGGCTGGCGTTCGCAGGACATCCCGGCGAGGATAAGTTTATAAATAATGTCGGCGCGGAAGCGACCATGGACCTGACGCTCCATGGAAAGATTGGCAACATCCCGGCATCCGAGGTGGTTGTGGTCGTGGATAAAAAGGCTCCGCATCGGATCCGCATTCGGGGGCGCGTGAATGAGGTGTCCTTCTATGGGCCAAACCTCAGCATTTGGACTGAGATTAGCACCGTCCCCGGTTCCAACGAATTTCGAATAAGTGATGAGTTGACCAACAATGGGACTTTCGATGAAGAGTTTCAGATCATTTATCACGCAAATTTTGGGCGGCCTCTGCTCGGTAAAGGAGCGAAGATGTTGACCGCTTCCAAAAAGATCGTCCCGTTCAACGACAATGCAGCCAAGGCGATCGATAAACAGGAGGTGTATCCCGCGCCGACCAAAGGATTCACCGAGGAGGTATACAAGATTTATCCGAAATCCGATAACGCGGGCAATGCCTCGGCCGTGCTTGTGAACCCGAAAGGTGATCGAGGCGTGACGATGACATGGCCGGTCAAGCAGTTGCCGTATTTGACGCAGTGGAAAAACACGGCAGCAGAAACGACTGGCTATGTGACTGGAATCGAGCCGGGCACCGGTTTTCCGCACAATCGAAATTACGAACGTAAATTCGGGCGAGTGCCGAAGTTGGCTCCGGGTAAATCACGTTCGTTTGATCTCGATTTCAAAATCCTGGCCAACAAGGGCGAAGTTGACGCCGCAGCGGCGGCAATTAAAAAGCTGCAAGGAGCCGCCGGACCTGATGTTCAAAAGGAGCCGGAGAAAGTGCCTGCAGATTAAAACCAAGCGGCACATCCGTTGGCTTGATGTTTTTGCGCTTGGCCAAGCGGAGGATGATTCCCATAGTCCGCGCCCTGATTTTATTCGTAACATGAAAATACAGACTCCAATTTATCTAACCGTAGCGCTGGCATTTCTGACAGCGACACCCTTGGCCAAGGCCGAATGGAATGTCGTCGAAAAGGCTAACCCGCTTGGCCCGGGAAGCGCGGTCGACGTTTTGCAGAATGGCAAACCGGTGGCACGCCTGGTGCATGGCGAAGGTCAAATCAAACCGTTCCTGCACGTGTTTGGATCGGGAGGGGAATTGGTGACCAATCCCGGCCTAGATAAGGCAGGAAAAGGGGCTGGATTATTCAATCATCACCGGGGCATTTTTATCGGCTGGAACAAGGTGTCTTCTGAGTTGGGCAACTACGACATGTGGCATCGTGGCGGACCGGGACAGGGTCGCTACGACATCGTCAAGTTCGAGAATTCCGCTCATAAAAATGGAGGGAACATCGTTGCCCACATTAAGTGGCGTGCAACAAAAAAGGACGATTCAGGTAGTGATGTAATTATCACCGAGCGACGAATCTTCAAGGTGTCGCGCCCCGGCGATAAGTACACACAGATCGATGTCAGCTTTGAGTTGAAGGCGGAACGTGATGTCAGCCTCGGCGGCGACTTGCAGCACGCCGGGGTTCATTTTCGCGCCCATACCGAGGTGGCCAAACGCAACAAGGAAACCAGCTACCTTTGGGAGCCAAGCGAAGCCAAGGGGGGAGGGCGAGTGATTCATGACAAACACCAGTGGGCGAGACTGTTGTTCCCGATCGGGAAACGCTGGTACACCGCGCAGGAGATGAACTCCCCCAAAAACGGTGTGAAGGAACTTTCATGGCGCGACTATGGGCGCTTTGGTTACTTCCTCGCTAAGTCATTGAAAAAGGGCGATTCGTTAAACCTTCGGTTCCGGTTCGCAATTGAGGAAACGGATGAGCCGGCCAATGCGCCCAAGCAATCCGAGGTTCAGATCAAACAATCGCACAAGAAATGTTCGCAACGTTACGCGGCATTCTTAAAATCCATCGATTGAGCTAACGCTTGGCCAAGCGCTTGGCCTGTTCGTTTCATGTCGCTATCCGACAAGTTGAATCCGTCCCTGAAGAGCCTGCCGGTTTACCAACCGGGGCGGCCAATTGAGGAGGTTGCGCGCGAGCTTGGCCTTGCTTCGTCAGAAATAATAAAGGTTGCCTCAAATGAAAACCCGCTTGGCCCAAGCCCGAAGGCGGTCAAGGCCATGCAGTTGGCCGTGGCACAAAGCCACCTTTATCCAGATGGCAATGCCTTTTACCTGAAAAATAAATTGGCATCCAAGCTTGGCGTGGAACTTCCCAATTTGATCCTCGGGAACGGTTCCAACGAGATCATTGAATTTGTGTCCCATGCGTTACTTGGCCCGGGCGATGAAATCGTAGTTTCGCAGTACTGCTTTGCGATTTATCCACTAGTGGCGATGATGATGGGGGCCAAGGTTAACGCAGTCCCTGCCGTTGATTACGGTCATGATCTCCCAGCGATGCTTGACGCAATTACACCGGGGACGCGCATCATTTGGGTGGCAAATCCTAACAACCCGACCGGCACATTGGCCAAGCCGGATGATGTTCGAAATCTGGTTGAGAGCGTGCCGGATGACGTTTTGTTGGTGATGGACGAGGCATACTATGAGTTCCTTGAAGATCCTGTGGATTTGCTGCCGCTGATACGGTCAGGTGAAAAGCCGAACTTGTTGTTGATGCGAACTTTTTCAAAAATTTACGGATTGGCTGGGCTGCGGATCGGTTATGGGATTGGCCATCCGGAACTTGTTGCTGCTCTGGAAAAAGTACGTCAGCCGTTCAACACAAATGCCATTGCCCAAGCAGGAGCCATGGCCGCGCTGGAAGATGAGGCTCACTTATCACAGACCTGGCAAGTGAACGCGAACGGCCTGCGTTTTTTTGAATCATTCTGTCGAGATAACGGCTACGAATTTGTGCCGTCTTATGCGAACTTCATTTTGGTTAACGTGGGAGATGGGCTGGCTGTCTTCGAGTCGTTGCAGCGGCAGGGAGTGATCGCAAGACCGATGGGAGGGTATGGGTTGCCGGAGTGGATTCGACTTTCGATCGGTACCGAGACTGAAAACCGACGCGCTGCCGAAGCCTTGAAGGAGTCTTTGTCTTGATGCACTAAAACCGGTTTCCAGAATCGGATTGCCTTCTCAGTTACTGTCAGTCAGTGGCCAGTCGAAGCGGATTCGTTTGCCGTTACGAAGCAGGGTAAGGGGTAATTTCTCTCCAACTTTGTAGTTGAGTTTTACGTGCATATTGAATTGCTGGGAAGTTAGCTTGAGAGGCTTGTTTTCCATCCCGATAATAATGTCGCCTTTTTTTAGTCCGGCACGCTTCGCGGCCCGGCCTTCGGCGCGGCCGGTGTTGATCCAGCGAATTTCAAGAGGAATGACTCCGTCGCCAAGTTCCAGTTCCTTGACCCGATTCTCCTCCATTGGGGCGCACCACGTGGCAAGTACAGGTTTGAGTGACCAAAGCGATCCGCGCCAGGAAATATCGGACTTTTTCCATCCGCTTATCATGCTCAGTTTGTTCTCTTTGGAGCGATCGTTGCGCGACAAATTTAACGTCACCTGAACCGATGTATTCGGGAGATTATGAAGTACCCATTGCAGGTCTGCGGTGGAGGTTAATATCTGTCCGTTTGCATGCGTGAGAAAGTCACCCGCACGGATACCGGACTTGGCAGCCGGCGAGTTGGGTTTCACTTTGGCTACCTCAAGTCCATCATCCGGGTTTATGGTTAATCCTAAATTCTCCGGTAATGGATAACGCCAGAGTGCGTCAGGGCTGAAAGATCCTGAGTTGTACAATTGCTCGTGTTCTGCATCGTGAATATTGTGGCAATGAACGCAATTATTTCGAGCGGTGTTTCCGGCCAGTTTCGCTCGATGTTTCATGCCCGGCATTTGCAGCGCGGTTTTATACGGTTTGGGTTGGCCGACTTTACCTTTCAGCCCTGATTTGTTGCTGGGGTAGTTCTCGTGTAAGGCAAGTACCCGACGCATGGTTTTCTCCAGTGATTCGATGGAATTGTAAGCGTCCGCGCCTTTAGCCGATTGAGTGCCATAACGGGCGTACACTGTGCCGTCAGCGTTAATGAACATCGCAGCCCAATTGAGGTCATAGTCAAACTGAAACTGCGAGAGGTCTACGCCTTTCATTTCAACCTGTCGTACGGCAACAAACTTTTCCTGAGCCAAGCGGATAATTTGCTCGTTATTCTTAGCCACCTCGGCGTCGAATCCTTTACAAGCCAGGCAGGGGACACAACGAAACGTGACGAATAGTGGTTTGTTGGTGCGCTTGGCCTCGGAGCGGGCGGAGTTGATATCGTTGTAAATCCAAAAGTCAGAACCTCGAGCGTTTTCATCTTTCAATACATCGATCAACTTGGTTTGGCTGTGTGCCGCTTGGCCAAGTGCAAAGGCTAGATAGATGGTGAGTAGACGAGTTAAATGATGCGTTTTCATGGGGGTAATCTATTGTGCTGAACAGGAAGAATCTGACGCTCGTTGTGCCAATACTGCAAGGTTTTTTCTTCCCGCTTGCCAAGCGCACGCTTTTTCCTTACTGCTGACCGGCAGATGAGTAAACCACTCGAGGGAAAAACTGGTGTTGTCTTTGGGGTAGCCAACAAGAATTCGATTGCATGGGGTATCGCGCAGGCGTGGCACGAGGCGGGTGCCCGATTGGCGTTCACATACCAAGGGGAAAGGCTCAAGGGTAAGGTTGAAAAATTGGTGGCCGATTTCGGGGAGGATACGCTCATCACGGAGTGTGATGTGAGCAGTGACGAGGATATCGACCGGGTGTTTTCGGAGGTAGGATCACAATTTGACGGTAAACTAGATACGGTGCTTCACTCCGTAGCTTATGCGCCCCGGGAGGCGCTCGAAGGAAGATTTGTGGATACTTCGCGAGAGGCGTTTTCTACCGCTCACGATATCAGTGCCTACTCCCTTGTGGCAGTGGCCAAGCGTGCGGCTCCGTTGATGACTGATGGCGGCAGCATTATCGGCATGAGCTACTATGGTGCGGAAAAAGTCATCAAGCATTACAACGTCATGGGCGTAGCCAAGGCGGCGCTGGAAGCCAGCACACGTTATCTCGCGGCGGATCTCGGTGAACAAAAAATCCGGGTCAACTGTATCAGCGCCGGGCCAGTGAACACACTTGCAGCGCGTGGTATTGCCGGGTTTTCTTCCATGTTGAAACATTATGACGAAAACGCTCCGTTAAAACGGAACGTTTCTCATGAGGAACTGGGTCAGACAGGTGTATTTCTCGCGAGTGATGGGGGTGCTGCCATTACGGGGCAGGTAATCTACGTCGACTGCGGCTACCAAATCATGGGCGGGATGTAGGCCGACAACTTCAAGTAGTTAATCAACTTTTAGCAAATCCCTCCCGGAAGGTGGGGTATTTGTATTGGAAACCGAACGTGTCTTTGAACAGCGTGTTCGACACCCGTTTGTTTGTAATGCCTCTTTTTCTAGTCGCCGGATCGGGTTCGGGGACAATAGGGGGAAGCGGCCGGTCTGTGGTGCTACTTAGCCATTCAAAGAACCTCAATTGGGTCACTGGTTCATCATCTGTGATATTGAAAGTACCGCCGCCTCCGCTTAACGAACGGATAATCGCCTCAACGAGATCATCACGATGAACCATGTTGAGGAACCGTTCTCCCGTCCCTTCGATTTGTGCGTCTCCCTTCATGAACTGCCGAAACAGAAAACCTCTTCCGGGGCCGTAGATGCCAGATGATCGAAGGATGCTGACATTGCCGGGGACAGTTGCGATTAGTTTTTCCGATTCGAGTAGTGATTTACTTGTGTAACTCACGTTTTCGATCGATGAGTTTTCATCAACCCATTCGCCGGATTTTTGCCGATAAACGCTGGTGCTGCTGATAAACACGACCGCTTTAGCGGGGTTACTTTTGAGCCATTGGGCGACGTTTTTTATGCCCGTCCCAAAAACCCGTTGATGGGCTTCGCGACCTCCTCTCGATGAGGAGACTGCGATCACGATGAAATCAAACGGTTTCTCGATCGCCTCGAGCGTGCCGGGCTGTGTGATATCAAGGTTCAGTGGCTCGATGCCAAACTTGGCCAAGCGGGTGTTGCCATCAGACTCCCTGCGGATACCGGTGACAGCGTGGCCAAGTGCGATCAGCCGTTGGCCAAGCGCTTCGCCAACGTAGCCGCATCCGATGATTAGCGTCCGCACGCGGGCACTGTATCGCTTGGCCAAGCGTCCGCGCGAACCATTTTGGACTTTGCCGGTCGTGGGTTGCCCCGTATTTTTTCAGCGGATATGAGCCAAGTGAAAAAATTAAAGGCAAAGCAAGTTTACGTTATTGCCAACGGGGATCTACGCCTGTCGGCAAATCAGGTTTGCTGGGCGGAGCAATCCAAAATGGAGGCCACGCTGGCAAAAGCGCTGAAGGCTGAGGGATGGACGGCGGTACGGGCGCATGCATTTGACCGAAAAAAGAAGCACGGATTCATCGATTCGCAGAAGCGCGGGATGGAAGTGTTTCGCAAGATGGATCCTGATGCCCCATTGATTGTGGCGGAGTGTGTCTGGCAATACAGCCAGCACATCCTTCCTGGGCTTTCTACGCACCGAGGCCCGATCCTTACCGTGGCAAACTGGAGTGGAACCTGGCCGGGTTTGGTGGGGATGCTGAACTTGAATGGCTCCCTGACGAAAATGGGTGTTGAGTACAGCACGCTTTGGAGTGAAAAATTTACCGACAGATATTTTAAGGATGGGCTTCGGCGCTGGCTTAGCGATGGCATAGTGACTCATGACCAGAGCCATGTGCGTGATTTGAGTCGACTCAAGTTGCCGTTAAAAGAGGAGCAGCTTGGCCGGATGGTAGCCCGGGAATTAAGAGGCTCGAAGGCCATCATGGGAGTCTTCGACGAAGGTTGCATGGGAATGCATAACGCGATTATTCCGGATGAATTGCTGAACCCGACCGGCCTTTTTAAGGAGCGGTTAAGTCAATCAGCGTTGTTTGCCTCAATGCAGGATGTGAGCGACGAGGAGGCAGAGAAAATCTACGCTTGGTTGAAGAAAAAGGGGGTGAAGTTCCAGTACGGCCCCGATGAGCAATCGGATTTGACTGAGGCACAGGTGCTTCTCCAGTGTAAAATGTACATCGCGGCTGTACGGATTGCAGATGACTTTGGCTGCGCAACAATCGGGATACAGTACCAGCAGGGACTGAAGGATTTGACACCGGCCAGCGACCTTGTCGAGGGTATGTTGAACAGTGTTGATCGACCGCCGGTCAAGGGGGCGAACGGCCGGGAATTATTTGCCGGGGAAGCGGTGCCTCATTTCAACGAAGTGGACGAATGTGCCGGTCTCGATGCGCTGGCCACCAATCGCCTTTGGAATGAGTTGGGTTGGCCGCCAGAGAACACGCTGCATGACCTCCGGTGGGGAGCATCTTGTCGTGTGAATGGCCGAAATGAGTATGTGTGGGTGTTCCTTATTTCCGGTGCGGCACCCCCAGCGCATTTTATCGGAGGCTGGAAAGGGGCGTCCAGCGAACGTCAACCGCCGATGTATTTCCGGCTCGGTGGTGGCACGTTGAAGGGGATTTCAAAACCGGGCTGGATTGTTTGGAGTCGGGTGTTCGTGATGGACGGCGAGTTACAGTGTGATATAGGCGTGGCAGAAGTGATAAAACTTTCGCAAAAAGAGACCGACCGTCGATGGAAGGAAACCACACCGCAATGGCCCATTATGCATGCGGTACTAAAGGGAGTCTCCCGGGATCAGATGATGGCGCGCCATAAGTCGAACCACATTCAGGTTGTTTATGCGCCTAACGAGAGAGCTGCGCACAAGGGCGCTCGTATCAAGGCGGCGATGTTGGCTGAGATGGGATTAAGGGTGCAGTTGTGCGGAGACGTTGAGCTGAAATAGAATGACTGATGATTCGCCACAACCGCGTGATACCGGGAAAGTCTCGACGTTTACGGAGTGGCGCTGGCCAATCGTCGTGGTGGTGTTGGCGTTGTTTGGGCTGATCGCGTTTATTTATATCCTCCGAACACCTGAGAGATTGATCGAGTCCGCAGGCAAGGGGGCTGCGGGCGTGGCAGAGGTGCTGGAAGATGCTGCCGCAAATTTCCAACGAGGCACCATCACCAAGACGTTCACGGCCAGCCTCCCCGAATATGAGTCGGAGAAGGGAGGGTTGCTGGAGTTGGCCAAGGTCACTGCCACAGAATCATTCAAGAGTCAGGATGAATTAAAATATGACTTTCGATGGTTTGAGTTGAGCGCCGGCACAACCACGACAGAGATTCGTGTGCCTGTGACGTACCGGTATCATCTGCGAATGCGCGACAATTGGCGACTGGATGTGGCGGATGGGGTTTGTATCGTTTATGCGCCGGAAATCCGCCCAAGCCAGCCGCCAGCAGTGCATACTGACAAAATGGAAAAATCTTCCGACGAAGGCTGGGCACGATTCAACGTCGAGGAGCAGATGATCAAGCTGGAGAAAACAATTACACCAACAATTCGCAAATACGCCGCTAACGAAAAACACATGAACGCTGTACGGGAAAACTGCCGTAAAACGGTGGAGGAGTTTGTCGAGGATTGGTTGGCACGGGAAAACCAATGGGGCGAAGGAAAATTTAGAGTGGTAAAGGTGTATTTTCCGGGTGAAGCAGAGGAGGCGGAGGCGATACCAACTCCACCCGGAGAGAAGCCAAAAGGTAATTGATCGCGTAACTATTTGCAGCAAAGCAGCGTACCGATTACGGTTCGCGCACCTGCAAACCAAGGGGAGATAATGTCCACAACCATACTGCCAGAACACGCCAATGCGTTGTCCGCGTTTGATCATGTCCAACGCACACGACTCGTTTTTGGCAATGACTCTGCAGCGAGGACGGGAGAGTTGGCCCGCGATCTTGGCCTTGGCCATGTTCTGCTGGTGACAGACTCCGGCTTGGTCAAGGCAGGGCACGTGGATGTGGTTTCCCAGGCGCTTGAAGGTGCCGGTGTGAAGGTGACTCTTTTTGATGAAGTCATCGAAAACCCCACCACTGATTGCGTCGAAAAAGCCAGGCTGGCAGCAGCTTCTGCCGGTGTTGATTCCATTCTCGGCCTCGGGGGCGGCAGTTCGATGGACACGGCAAAGGGCGCCAACTTTCTGCTAACCAACGGTGGGCAAATGCAGGATTACTGGGGTGTTGGCAAGGCGCAAAAGGAAATGCTGCCGCTGATTGTCATCCCGACCACGGCGGGGACCGGTAGCGAATGTCAGTCTTTCGCGCTAATCTCAGATGCTGAGACCCACCAAAAAATGGCCTGTGGCGATCCAAAAGCTGCGGCTCGGATTGCCATCCTTGATCCGGTATTGACGCTTTCTCAACCCCGGAACGTCTCCGCGTGCACCGGCATTGATGCTATCGCGCACGCTGTTGAGACGGCAGTAACGAACAAGAAAAACGAGCTGTCATGGATGTTTTCGAAAGAGGCATTTGGGTTGCTCATGCCGAATATTGCTACGGTTCTCAACGCGCCGGATGATCTCAATGCCCGCGGCAGCATGCTGCTTGGCGCAGCGATGGCCGGATGTGCGATCGAGGCCAGTATGTTGGGGGCGGCTCACTCAACGGCCAATCCGCTGACGGCCCATTTTGACATCGTTCACGGCCAAGCCGTTGGGATGATGTTGCCACACGTTGTGCGCTTTAACGCTGAGATTGAGGAGTGTCGGTCGGCTTACAGCGAACTGGTCGCCATCGGAAAACTTGGCCAAGCGGATGACAGTGAGAGCGATGCAGAGCGCTTGGCCAAGAGCTTGGCCAAGCTGCTTGAGTTGGCCGATATGCCGGGAAACTTGCAGGCGAGCGGCGTCGATGAGGCCAAGCTACCTTTGCTGGCAGAAGAGGCGGCCGCCCAGTGGACCGCGAATTTCAATCCGCGCGAAGCAGGCCAAGCGGAAATGGAATCCATTTACCGCGCCGCCTTCTAGTCCACCGTTTATGGCCGCTCCCTTTGTGTCTTCACAGATTCATGGATAGGCTTTTCCTTCTGTCGTTCGGCTGTTTGAATGGCGGGCGTGACGAGGGACGAGATTCTTCAAATTTTCAAAGACTCCGGCGCTTTGCTGGACGGGCATTTCATCCTGCGCAGCGGGTTGCGCAGTCGGCAGTTTTTTCAATGCGCCTTGGCTCTGCAGGATATGCCGAGTGTGGAGCGCCTGGGCGCTGCGCTGGCGGATAAACTTCGAAGCTTTGCGCCGACAACCGTATTGGCCCCGGCAATGGGCGGATTGGTGATTGGGCAGGAAGTGGCCCGGCAGCTTGGCGTTCGATTTATTTTTGTCGAAAAGGAAGACGATGCTCTGGTGCTTCGGCGTGGTTTCAAGATCGATCCCGGTGAAAAACTCGTAATTGTGGAGGACGTTGTAACCAAGGGAGGGCGAGTTGCCGAGACGATCGCCATCGCTCGGGAACATCAGGCCGAGGTGTGTGCTGTTGGGGTAGTCGTCGACCGATCCAATGGCACAGTAGACGTCGGCGCGCCAATGGAATGCCTCCTGCCGATGGAGGTGGAGACATTTGCCCCAGATAATCTGCCGGAAGATTTGCAGGCGATCCCTGCAATTAAACCGGGGAGTTAAGGGTTATTTCGTCAGATCGACACAAATCAGGTTGCCTCCCTTTTTCTTGATGCCATCACGGACGAAAAGTTTGCCGTCGACGTAGGCCGGCATACACCAATTGATGCCACAAACCTGAGTGCGGCCAAGCTCTGTGAAGCCTTTGGGGGAGGCTGAAAACAGGCACAGTTCGCCTCCACTGCTCAGGGAGAGAATATTTTCACCCATCACGATGAAGGCCGCCATGGCTCGCTTGGGGTCGGGAAATGAAAGACTGTCGTCGCTCCAGATGGTTTTCCCCGTGGCAATGTTGACGCAGACCAATTTTGCAGGATCGCCCAGTCCGAAGTAATGGTCTCCAACCCGTACGCCGTGGGTGATGTTTGGTTGTGCTTCAACATTCTTCCACTTGGTCGTTGCGGAAAGGTTGTCTCCATCTCGGGATATCTGGATTCCCAGCAAGCCGACCTGATGCGACCCGGCTACCACCATGTCCTTGTGAGAAAGAGGTGCGGCGACGTGTCTTCCGTAGTCGGTTTTCATCGGGATTTTCCAAAGTTCCGCTCCGTTCCGAACGTCCACCCCAACCACACCCTCGACAAAAAAGCAGACGAATTGTTGGCGACCGGCCAGCACGGAGGGAACAGGGGGGGCATAGCCGGGTTCGTAATCCAGCGCATTCCAGATCACTTTGCCATTGGTACGATTAAAACAAACGATGCCGTGCCCCTTGCCGCCGACTGTTGCGTAGACCATGCCTCCGACAACCAGTGGGGTGTTTGTGAACCCATGCCTTCGAGCACCGGGGACTTTTCCTTTTTCACCGACAAATTTCATGCCCAACTTGGCGTAGTCGATTTCCCACTGGACCTTGCCGGACTTGGCATCCAGAGAGTGAAGTGTCCCTCGACTGCATTGGGCGAATACCTGTCCGCCGTCGATGACTGGCGTGCAGCGCGGCCCTCTAGGCCCTTGGCCGTCTTCAAAAACGGGAGATAACTCGGTGGCCCATTGTTCAGAACCGTCCTTGGCTGAGAGGGCAACCATGGTTTCGTTGCCATTCCGATTCTCGAACAGGAAAACGGAACCGCCGGCTACCACCGGAGAGGCCAGGCCTTCACCGGATTTGATTTTCCAAAGTACTTTTGGTTGATCGGGCAGGGTGGTAAGGGCAACGCCCTTGGCCGGGAGAACACCGTCTCGGGTGGGGCCACGCCATTGGGGCCAATCGACTGCTTGAGCCATCAACGCTTGGCCAAGCGCGAGGGTGCAAAAAATATTTCGAAATTGCATCGCGGGAGGAATTCAGTCTTTCAGCGGCGGTGCGTCAAGCGATAACGTACGCGCGGTCGCTTGGCCAAGTGGAATGAATCGGGAAAAACTCAACAGCAATTTACTCCTCCTGCTCACCAGCACGATCTGGGGATTCGGCTTCGTTGCGCAGGAATTGGGAGGGGATCACCTTGGGCCAAACGCCTTTAACGGTACCCGTTACACGCTTGGCGCAATTTGCCTGACGTTCATTCTGTTCATTTGGCACAAGGGAAAGTCGGCCGAGGGATTTCGCTCGATGGACTGGGTCAAGGCGAGTTTGAGTGCGGGCATTTTTTTATTCTTGGGTTCCTTGTTGCAGCAGGCCGGGATTTCTGATGAACAAACGGGGCCGGGTAAAACAGGATTTATTACCGGGCTCTATGTGGTGATCGTGCCGACTTTCGGGTTGCTCATTGGACAGCGTTCAAATTTTCAGACTTGGGGAGGTGTATTCTTGGCGACGGGTGGGCTCTGGATGTTGTGTATCGGTACAAAGCAAACATCGACACTGGAGCTTTGGCATGATTTCAGGTACACGGACGAATCTCCGCTAATTAGTTCCGGTGATTTGTTGGTTCTCTGCGGTGCCTTTTGTTGGGCGGGACATGTGCTGGTGATCGATCGCTTCACCAATCGTGTCTCGTCACTGCACTTGGCGCTTGGCCAAGTGAC